>DASXSW010000424.1:0-12531 GCA_036505755.1 Binatia bacterium
TACGGATGAGGAAACAAATACCTTGGGACTTAGGCTCTTCGACGGGTCGGTCTACGAGCGAGAAAGAAATCGGCCAGGTTTTAGCCAAACTCGCTTTAACATTTACGATCTCAAGTTCGACCTTGATGAGCTTGTCGGGCCGGTGCGCCAAAAAGAAGCTGGCCCCAAAGAAATGCCGATCACCGAGCTCCTCAATGCAATCGAGGCAAAGGGAAGCGCTGGTGGTAAAACGATCGCTGAACGCATGGAACTGCATCAGCGCATCGCTTTCGCGTTCGTCCCGCTCGTGTTTTGTCTTTTGGGAGTGTCCTTGACCCTATTGCCGCGTACGTCACGAGCCAACCGTTCGTGGGGTTTTATGCTCTGCACATTCTGGCTCATGACTTATTACACCCTGCTCTCCCTCGGCAAGGCGCTCGGTGATAAAAGTATTCTTCATCCTATTCCGGCCCTCTGGCTTCCCAACCTCGTTGTCGGTGGGATCGGCGCTCATTTCTTTAGGCAAGCGCAACGTGAAACACCGCTTTTCCTTCCACAAATGCTTGAGCGAGCCGCTATCTGGGCCGGCGACTTCATAGGAAAACTCCGACGCCGCAAGTAGAATTGAGGTCGCGCGTGGCAAATCGACTCCAGGTTGGATTTCTCCCTGTTGGCAGCATCCTTGACCGCTATTTGGCGGCGGGATTTATGCGGGTATTCTATCTCAGTTTGGCAGTCATCATTTCGCTCTACGTTACCGTCGATTTTTTCGATCGCATCGGCACGCTCTTAGATTCTGGCGCATCCATCTCCACCATCGCGCGGTACTTTTTTTATAAAGCTCCGCTCTTGATCTCCCGCGTGATCGGTTTCGCCACGCTTTTTTCCACCTTATTTTGCCTGGGCATGTTGGCTCGGACGCACGAGATCACAGCGATCCGCTCCAGCGGTATCACCATACAGCGGATTGCCCTACCGCTGTTGCTCCTTTCGATGGTTATCTGTGGTTTTACCTTTGTTTGGAATGAAACTCTCGTTCCCGTCTTTGCGCACAACGCACAAAATATTTATAAGACCGAAATTAAGAACAAACAGCAGCAAAGTCTTCTCGGTACTCATGACATTTGGATCCGGGGTGAGGGCAGCTTTATCAATGTAGATTATTTTGACACTCGGACGAGTGTTTTGGAGAACGTCACGGTGTTCGTCCTTAACCGAGACTTCACTCTGCGCGCGATCGTGGAAATTCCCCGAGCTCAATGGACCCGCGACGGCTGGCGAACCAGCGAAGCTACGGAGTGGAACATTCTAGCGGACGGAAAAATGGTTCGTGGGGAAGCCAAGCCCGTCTTGCCGCTTACCGAGACGCCGGAAGATCTAAAACTATTGGCTCGTGATGCCGAGGAATTTACCTTCTTTGATTTGCAAAAACAGATCGCAGATATGAAAAGCAAGGGAATTGATACGACTTCCTACGAAGTGGACCTGCAGATAAAATTGGCATTGCCGTTCATTTCTCCCTTGATGGTCCTGCTCGCGATCCCGTTCGCACTGAAGCGACAGATGAGCGGCAGCATTTCGTTGAGTTTCGGCGTTGCGATGGTCATCGGCTTTGGGTACTGGGTACTCACCGCCTTCTGTGTGTCTCTCGGACATGGCGGAGCTTTACCGTCGTGGATATCGGCGTGGACGCCCAATGCTATTTTTGCGATGATCGGATTTTTCTTTTTCACGACCGAAGTATAATCGACTACGGCGGTACCCCAAATCATCGGGGCGGCAGGTTCGATTGACGGATCCAGGGGTTGCTGACAACTGGGCCGCTCCTTTAAGGACACCGGTTTGGGTTTGGCTCCTTCAGGCAACCGCAAGAAACTGTCTTCGAAAGCGGAATCCCCGCGTGGGTGGATTCCGAGCATCGGCGACAAGCCTGTACGACATTACCGCTTGGAGTATTGTGGACGCTTACGCGCCTTGTGCCGGCCATATTTTTTGCGCTCTACTGCGCGTGGATCTCGAGTGACGAAACCGGCCTTCTTTAGCGGGGAACGAAAATCCGGACTTAGCTGCATCAAGGCGCGGGTAATCCCGTGGCGGATGGCGCCTGCCTGCCCTGAGTTTCCACCGCCGGCAACATTCACGTCGATATCAAAGTTTCCCCCTGTCTGGGTCACATCGAACGGTTGGAGCACGATCATCCGAGCCGTTTCACGGCCAAAGTAATCTTGCAAGGATTTATTGTTGATCGTGATTTTGCCTTTTCCCGGCTTAAGAAAGACCCGCGCCACCGAAGTTTTCCGACGTCCCGTTGCCGCAAATACTTTTTCCGCCATCATCGTACTCCTATGCTATGATTGCCAGGGGTTCCGGCTTTTGCGCTTCATGTGGATGTTCTGGACCCGCATATATCTTAAGCTTGGTCACCAATTTGCGACTCAAACGGTTCTTCGGCAACATTCCCTTTACCGCAAGTTTCACGAGTTGCTCTGGTTTTTCTTCCAACATTTCCGCGGCAGTTCTCTCCCTGATGCCGCCGGGATATTCGGTGTGCCGATAATAAATTTTCTTCTCCAATTTCGTGCCCGTGAGCTTGACGCCGCGCGCATTAACGACGATGACGAAGTCTCCCGCGTCCTGGTTCGGCGTAAAAACCGGTTTATTCTTTCCCCGCAAGACTTTGGCGATTTCAGTGGCTAACCGCCCGAGTATTTTTCCTTGCGCATCGACAACGTACCACCGTCGCTGGGACAGCGCTTCATGCTTATTCATATCCGCGTTCTCCAATCAAAAAACCTCCCCCAGTGGCGCGCGAGAATGGCGGGGCCGACGAGACTCGAACTCGCGACCTCCGGCGTGACAGGCCGGCGTTCTAACCAACTGAACTACGACCCCGATATTAGCTTCCTAGCCGCGCCTTGTGGTGGGCGGTACAGGATTTGAACCTGTGACCCCCGGCTTGTAAGGCCGATGCTCTCCCGCTGAGCTAACCGCCCCTTCCGCTCGAAACAGCCGATCAAGATATGCCCGAGGATATTGGCTTGTCCGTGCTGAAAATTGCAAAAAACTCTGGCTCACGAAGTCAAGCAAGATTTTCCATGCCTTGAATTTCGCGGCCCAGAAGGAGCTGTCAATTTGATCTTTTTTGCTTTTTCGTTAGTTCTCTTATCTGTATCTCGCTGGAGTTACACTGCGAACGAGCCCAAACGACAAAATGTTTATCACTTTGTCACGCGTCATTGACCGCCACAATTAGGTTCCGTAAAATTTTGACGATACCCATCCACATTAGCTCCGGGCAGTTGATTGATAACTATGTCGGACGAGCGCGGTTGTGGTTTCCCGAGAGCCTACGCGATGCTTCGGCACAATCGAATGAAATTTTATAACAGCACGAATGCCGGGTGTCAAACCACCCGGCATTCTAAGCGTTGACCTGGGAAACTATTGGGGCAGAATTTCAGAAGCGGGAACTTCGTCAACCTTTTCTGTAAATGGAGGCGCTTCGTCTTTAGATTGCGGTTCGGCGCGGACATTTCTAAACAGACTGTCCGGATCGTTAACCACAAGGGCCTTTTTCAGGACCTGATCCATGTGGGAAACCAGTTCCAGCTCAACCGTTTTGAGAACTGTCGCGGGAATTTCTTCGATGTCTTTTTCGTTCTCCGCGGGAATCAGGACCTTCTTGATTCCGGCACGGTGGGCGGCCAAGACCTTTTCCTTCAGTCCGCCGATCGGCAGAACGGTTCCCCGCAACGTAATTTCCCCGGTCATCGCCAGATCATTATGAACTGGAATCTTCATTAGCGCGGAAACCAGAGAAGTTGCCATCGTGATGCCTGCCGACGGGCCGTCCTTCGGAATGGCACCTTCGGGTACATGGATATGAACGTCAAGTTTCTGATAAAAATCCTTCTCCAAACCCAACTCGGCGGCGCGGGAGCGAACATAACTCATCGCCGCCGTCGCCGACTCTTGCATCACATCGCCGAGCTTTCCGGTGATAATCAGCTGGCCTTTACCCGGCATGATCGTCACTTCGGTCGCCAACAGCTCCCCACCCAGTTCCGTCCAAGCCAGGCCGGTCGTAACCCCAACCTTGACTTCGGTCTCTGCCTTTCCGTAACGAAATTTGATCGCACCGAGATATTTGTGCAGGCTCTTCGAGCCAATTTGAATGTGGGCATTGCGATCTTTGCGCACCACCTCTACGGCAACTTTACGGCAAATGGAGGCGATCTCGCGTTCGAGATTACGCACGCCCGCTTCCTTGGTATAGTGGCGAATCACACCGAGAAGCGCGTTATCCGTGAAATCCAAGTTTTCCGTTGTCAGACCGTTTGCTTCTTTCTGTTTCTCGATTAGGTATTTCTTGGCGATACTCAGCTTTTCCAACTCGGTGTACCCGGCAATCCGGATGATTTCCATCCGGTCCTGCAGAGGACGCGGAATTCGATCCAGTGTATTTGCCGTCGTGATGAACATAACCTTAGAAAGATCGTAATCGAGATCGAGATAATGATCGTTAAACCCAGTATTTTGTTCCGGGTCCAAAACCTCGAGCAGCGCGGAGGACGGATCACCACGAAAATCCGTGGACATTTTATCGATCTCATCCATCAAGAACACCGGATTGCTTGAACCCGCCTTTTTCATCGACTGAATAATTTTCCCCGGCAGCGCACCGATATAAGTGCGCCGGTGACCGCGGATTTCGGCCTCGTCTCTAACTCCACCAAGCGAAACTCGGATGAATTTTCGTCCCGTCGCTCGTGCAATCGAGCGGCCCAATGAAGTCTTACCGACTCCGGGAGGTCCGACCAAGCAAAGAATCGGACCTTTGATTTTTCCGACCAAGCTTTGAACCGCGAGATATTCGAGGATGCGCTCTTTCACTTTTTCTAACCCGTAGTGATCGTCCTCCAAGACACGCTCAGCCTCATTGATATCGAGCTTGTCGTCCGTGAATTCATTCCAGGGCAGGCTAACAATCCAATCGATGTAATTTCTGACCACGGTGGCTTCCGCCGACATGGGCGACATCATCTTGAGCTTTTTAAGCTCCTTTTCAACCTTGTCCTTGGCTTCGGCAGAGAGTTTTTTTTGCTTGAGTTTGTCTTCAATTTCTTGAATCTCATTCTTGAACTCGTCTTTTTCACCCAGCTCTTTTTGAATCGCTCGCATCTGTTCGTTCAGATAATATTCTTTTTGCGAGCGCTCCATCTGTTTTTTGACACGCGAGCGAATCCGCCGTTCAACTTCGAGAATTTCGATTTCCGCGCGCATATGGCCGAGCACTTTTTCCAGGCGTTCCGCCGCGTTGAATGTTTCAAGAAGGTTTTGTCTGTCTTCCAATTTTATGCCGAGATGCGCGACAATGGTATCCGCCAGGCGCCCCGGATCGTCGATGGAAGACACCGACATGACCATTTCCGGAGGAATCTTCTTCTTCAGCTTCACATAATTCTCAAACGTAGTGTGAACTTCGCGGACGAGCGCTTCGACTTCCGTGTTTCGTTCGACAACTTCCTGAGCTTCTTCCACTTCAACCAGGAAAAAATCCGGATTTGAAGCGAACTTCGCTACCCTTGCCCTCTTTTTACCTTCGATCAAAACCTTAACGGTACCGTCGGGAAGCTTAAGCATCTGGACCACCGAGCCCAATGTACCGATCTTATATATGTCGTCTTCGCTCGGGTCATTCGTCTTGGCATCCTTTTGCGAGGATAAAAATATAAGGCTTTGCTTCTGGGTGGCGTCTTCTAGGGCCTTAATAGACCGTTGCCGACCGACAAAAAGCGGTACCACCATATGGGGGAACACGATAATGTCCCTGAGCGGGAGCAGAGGTACCCGGGTGGGCCCAGACGTTGGTTCTTTATCGTCTTTCTTATCATTGCGAAATAGCATAACCATTCCCCCTCCTAAGCGCTCTCTGCGGCCTTGGTGTATACGACGATCGGAGGTTCATGTCTTTCCACAACGTCCTCGGATATCACCACTTCTTTAATGTTCGGCTGCGAGGGCATGTCGTACATAATCTCTAACATAATATTTTCCATGATCGCTCGGAGTCCCCGCGCACCGGATTTCCTCTTCATGGCGTCGCGAGCGATCGCTCGAAGCGCCTCTTCGGTAAACTTGAGATGCACGGACTCCATTTCGAATAGTTTCGAATATTGCTTGGTTAGAGCATTTTTTGGTTCTTTAAGGATCCGTACTAGGGCTGAGTCATCCAACTCGTCGAGCGTTGCGATAACCGGCAAGCGCCCGATGAACTCGGGAATCAGTCCAAATTTTAACAGATCCTCCGTTTGAACATCGTGTAGCAAATCGGTTGAGCGCCGCCCATCTTTATCTTCCAATTGGCCACCAAATCCCATCCTCTTGCGACCGGTGCGTTTGCGAATGATGTCATCCAACCCGACAAAAGCACCACCACAGATGAAAAGAATATTGGTGGTGTCTACCTGGAGAAATTCTTGTTGCGGATGTTTACGTCCCCCTTTTGGTGGTACGCTCGCCATGGTTCCTTCGATTATCTTCAAGAGCGCCTGCTGTACACCTTCCCCCGACACGTCCCGGGTAATCGACGGATTATCCGATTTTCGCGAGATCTTATCGATCTCATCTATATAGACGATGCCACGCTGCGCCTTTTCAACGTCGTAATCGGCTGCCTGCAGGAGATTTAGAATGATGTTCTCAACGTCCTCTCCCACATAACCCGCTTCGGTCAAGCTGGTAGCGTCGGCGATAGTGAACGGTACTTGCAGGAAACGGGCCAGTGTCTGAGCAAGAAGGGTTTTTCCGGATCCAGTAGGACCGAGCAGTAAAATATTGCTTTTTTGTAGTTCCACATCACCCGTCACCATTTGGCTATCGATGCGTTTGTAGTGATTATGAACCGCCACCGCCAAGATCTTCTTAGCGCGCTCTTGGCCGATTACGTATTGATCAAGAACTCGTTTAATTTCCGCGGGTTTTGGCACATTGGAGGAGGAGCTAATATTCTCATCGTGGTCGCATTCTTCAGCGATGATATCGTTGCAGAGATCGATGCATTCATCACAGATGTAAACGGTTGGACCGGCGATCAACTTACGAACCTCGTCTTGACTCTTCCCGCAGAAGGAGCAGACAAGATTGCCTGATCCGTGTTCACCGTGCTTTGCCATGGCACCCCCGGTTCAACAACTACTTCTTGACACTTGAGTCCGGCCGAGACGCTATAACTTCGTCAACCAACCCGTACTCCTGGGCTTGCTTGCCGCTCATAAACATATCGCGGTCGGTGTCCTTTTCTATCTTCTTCAAACTTTGTCCAGTGTGCTTCATTAATATATTGTTCAGCTCTTCACGCATGCGAAGAATTTCACGAGCTTGGATGTCAATGTCAGCAGCTTGGCCCTGGAAACCCCCTAAGGGTTGATGAATCATAATGCGTGAGTGAGGCAGGGCAAACCGCTTAGCCTTTGTGCCGGCCGCCAACAATACGGCCGCCATGCTCGCGGCTTGTCCGACGCATACCGTTGAAATCTGCGGCCGGACGTACTGCATTGTATCATAGATCGCTAGGCCGGCAGTGACTGACCCGCCTGGGCTGTTGATGTAAAAGAAAATATCACGTTCTGGATCTTCGGATTCGAGAAAGAGGAGTTGTGCGGTAATGAGGTTAGCGACGTCGTCGGTTACGACCGATCCGAGAAACACGATTCGATCTTTAAGGAGACGCGAATAAATGTCATAAGCTCGTTCACCACGGCCCGTTTGCTCGACGACAATGGGGATGAAATTCATGTGAAGCTAAACCCCTTATTCACAGTTTGCATTCTATCTTTTTTCAGCTTGCTCATCAACCTTAGAGACGGGTGGATCGACTTCTTTTATCTTCGCCCGCTCAAGCAAAAATTCGAGAGTTCGATTAAACACCAGCTGGGCGCGTAATTCGTCCCGACTATCCGGCCGCGAATAGATCTCTCGCACGCTTCTAGCGCGGTCACCGGCCGCTCGCGCGAGATTGTCTACCCGGGCCTGGACATCTTTGTCCGTAACATCAATATTTTCGAGCTGAGAAATCTTCTCGACCAGCAACGTTGCTTGAACCTGCCGCGCCGCTCGGGTTTCGAGTGTCTTGCGAGCCTCTTCCATCCGTGGCGCGACGTTGGCATCCGCGCCAGCTTGGCCCGCAAGTTCATTTTGATAGCGCTCCATCAAATATCTAGTCTGTCGCTCGACCATCGATAACGGGGTTGTAAATGAATGCGCTTCAAGCAGACGGCTCACTAGTTTTTCTTTGAGATCCTCGCTTTGGTAACGCTCGATTTCACTTTCCAGCCGCTTGCGAATTCGTGATCTAAGTTCGTCCAGCGAAGCGCACTCACCGTGATCTTTGGCGAATTCATCGTCCAACGCCGGCAACACCTTTTGTTTGATTTCGCGTACCACGATTAAAAAGTCGACCGGTTTCCCCGCAATGTCCTTATTGGAGTAATCTTCCGGATAGTTCACCTGTACGGTTTGCCGCTCGGCCGTTTTTAGTCCGATCACCGCATCTTCGAATTGTGGTAATGCACGTCCTGCGCCGACTTCGAGAAGATAATTTTCGCCCTTGCTGCCAGAAAATGGCTTACCGGCGATAGAGCCCTCGAAGTCGAGTATCGCAAAGTCGCCTTTCCGTACGGTGTCACGGCCCTCGACCGGTTCTAAACGCGCGTGGCTTTCCTGCAAGCGACGTAACGCCTCCTCGACCTGAGCGTCAGTGACGGAGAGTCTCACTCGTTCGACCTCAAGGCCGAGATAATTCCCGACCTCGATCTCGGGTTTGACTTCGAACACAGCCGAAAAAGAAAACGCGCCGTCTTCGTCGAGTTCGTTAGCTTCCACTTCCGGCCGCGATACAATCTGCAAACCGCGTTCCTTGATGACTTCTCCCAAGGACTCCTCGACAAGATGAGATCTGACTTCCCCTTTCACCTCCGCGCCGTAGATGCTCTGCAAAACAGTTCGGGGAATCTTGCCGGTGCGAAACCCTTTTACGCGAACTCGCTGGCCGAGATTCTTATAGGCACGGGAAAACTCACCGGCAACTGTTTCCGCAGGCAGTTCCACGCGAACCTTCCGCTGCACCGGGCCCAGTTCGTCGATGTCGATTTTCATAACGGCAACTACCAGTGGCGCTATTCGCTTGCCAATGCGGGGATTGATAATTCAACTTGCGATCTGGTTAGGACAAGCGAGCAACGCTTTCACGGCCAACCTTTCTACCAGGAATTTGCTCAACCTTTCGTCGGTATTCTAGATGGTGCGAGAGGGGGGACTCGAACCCCCACGGTTGCCCGCTAGATCCTAAGTCTAGTGCGTCTGCCAGTTCCGCCACTCTCGCACAACTGGAACAAAAACCGCTATCGGTTTTTTCCGACAAAAATGGAGAGTAAAAATTACCCGACGGTATGTCAAGCGACGGAGGCTTGAATTTGGCGCGGATGAAAATTATCGGGTGGGCGGCGACGAAGGTATGAAGGTATAATGCGATGAAGGCCCGAAAATTATTGCTCGGTTCTATTCGCTGTGCGTTCGCTCTGCCATACAACTACTACAGGGACACAGGGATCTCAGATAATCGAAGGTATAAATACCGGTGCTATGACCATCATTCCAGCGCAGATCGATCGCGTAATTGCCGACGCCGCGGATCTCTTCCAGTGTGGCGCCGGGTACATCGATAAAGCGCCGTTGGGCGCCATGGCCTTGGCAAAGCGCGCAGGGGCAATATCCGCGCAGATACTCTTGAGCGTACTCACCCACGTGATCATCGTCCCAAGTGATGCGCACGACGCCGCGCGATTTGATATGATTAATCTCCGTCGGA
Organism: Binatia bacterium; assembly: GCA_036505755.1. GTDB lineage: Bacteria > Desulfobacterota > Binatia > UBA9968 > UBA9968 > DP-20. Next base: position 9,848 of record DASXSW010000424.1, read on the forward strand.
ATATTCATAAAAGAAATTCGCCACGATGATCAGCAAAGTTCTTGCGCCCAAAACCTGAAATCCTCAAGCCCACTCCTGCATGCCTCGGCTTCTTAGAATTCAATTAGGCCGTCCCCGATCGCGGTCATAAATCCGATCTTGGCGCGATTTACCAAATAAGTGCGCGGTCCGACATCTTGTCGATCTACCAACATCGCTTCTGTCACCGGAATAAATTGACTTTTTTCCATTAGCAGACCATGCAGCGGACTTCCCGGCAGCAAGTGAACGTTTCCCTGGAGCAAGTACGGGCCCACGCTGAACAAAGCTTTGCTTCTATCCTTCTTGACATACAAACTGTCGATGCCCGATTGTCGCGTGCCGCCCTCGGAGCCCAAGTCGGCAATAAGAAATACTTCTTGCATATAGATCAGATATTCATCCGCGCCAACGGAAACGGGCTTTCGGTTGAAGCTTTCCAATGTCGCGTCTTTTAGCGAAAATACTTCTTCACCCTGCCGAACGATCAAAAAGTTGCTCAAGCGCTCTTGGTTCGTCGCCAAGACCCCCCGTACCACTGCTGCTTGGAGGTAAACCTCCAGGTGCATCGTGTAGCTCAGTCCCTCTGCCAATCCCATCGCATACCACCATCCAGCCGATAAGTGACCGCGAAGCTCCCCACTTCTCTGGTAAAGTTGGATTATGTCACCACGGCAATACCTTAACAACCGAGATTTTCGCCGCTGGGGATCGGCGTACCGGAGAAGTTGCGGGCGGCGGGGCGCGGGGAAAGAATTAAAAGCTCCGAGACGGGGCTCTTTCAGTTCTCAAACATCTCTGCCAATTCATCGATTTCACCGACTTCCAAGCGCTCAGTCGATGCGGGATGGCAGCGAGACGAATGTAATTCGCGAGTTGACTCGCCTTATCAAGCCTCGAGCAAGCCTTCTGGTTGACTTGCGCTGCTGGCGGCAGCCTACTTACCTCGAAGAGTCACCGACGATACTGGAACAGCCCGACTGCAACAGTGCTGGCGCCATCGACAACCGCGCGCCGTCGTCCGCGAACGCCCACCGCCCGAGCCAACGATCTCGGCCAGCGCAATCTTGCTGGCTCAAGGCGTTCCAGAAAACTTGCCAATCTATTTCCGCGATCTTCATATCGTTCGCGCACTAGCGGATCTGCTAATTCACTTCGGTCACTTCTTTGGAATATCTCCGCCTGTCACCTCGGATAGAGCGCAGGCGCTCTTGAAACCAGGTTTGCCGCGGCCAATCCCAATTTTGTACCGCAAGCCGCTCGCCGTCGTAGTCGGCGTCGTTCGCTCTGCTTTGTCGAAAGATCAATTCCCACGAATCCATTGCCCTTCCTCCTCCCATTAATTGATAAGTACGTGTTCGTCCACATGATTGTCCGCGGTCGTTTATCCGGCGAGTTTTTCCCAAGTTTCCCGATGAGAGGGCCTCTGTCGACCCTTCTCCTTCCACCGGCGCAATCCCTGCCGCACATAATCGGGGTTAAGCCCCAACGATTCACAGACATTTTCAAACGCAAAAATCCAATCGCTGTCCGCATCAGCGATCCACTCTTCCACTTCCTGAAAATGCCTCTTGCCGCGCTTGTCTTGGGAAAACATATTCTCCTGATAGCGACTGATCGCGTCTTCCAGGATCGCCAACATGAGCCTCTTTTCCGGCTCTAACAGGGACTTTCTGCGTAGATTTTCAAAATACTGCGCGGCGAGCAGTGTATCCGGCTGAAAAAGCGAGGCGATTTTCTCGTCGGTCGTAAGACCGGCTTCGTCCCGCGAGTATGCCGAGCTGGCCCATTCTCTTGCCATGGTTCTACCTCCTAGTTCGCCGCGGCGGCCAAGCGAGTGTCGAGCCTCTCCACGATTTCCGCTTGGCCGACCGCGCCAATCACACGGTCCTTTTCTTCGCCGTTTTGAAACACAATCAACGTCGGTATCGCCTCAAACTTAAATTTTTCGACGACAGAAGGATTCCCATCGACATTGAGTTTCACGACCCGCGCGCTCCCTGCATAGTGCTTGGCGACCGATTCCACGACCGGCGCAAGCGCTCGGCATGGGCCGCACCATTGTGCCCAGAAATCCACCAGAACAGGTCGAGTGGATGCCAGCACGATCTTCGCGAAATTGCCGTCGTTTACTTCTTCGATATCTGCTGTCATAAATTTTCTCCCCGTATGATCTCCTCAATAATCCCTTTCGTCATGCATCCTGTGCCTGTAAGTGTTACTCGTTGCCGATGCATATCGGCCAGGAGCTTTCTCCCTGCTTCATCGATGAACGTCACTTCTTTCAAAATAACGTCGACCTGCCGGTTTCCAATGGCGACGCGCTGCCAGCAGGCTTTCAATTCCTCGACCCAGGGTCCCGTGACTCGCCCTTCAAGTTCGAGTATGATTCGCCCCGCGTCCGCATGAGTCGTGATCTTCAACATAAGCAACGGGTAGAAACTTTATATCGACTCGCCGTTCACGACCGCCACAAAGACCCCCTGAAGCTCTTTATTCCCCTCGACTAGCGCGCGATCCAACGCCATTCGCTGGATACCGAATTGATCGAACCACCCGACGGCAACCAAGTCGCCGTCATTGTCATACAATTCGATATAATCCGCCGGCCTCGGCGTGGACGGATCATCGTAAACAATCACCGCGCCCACCGTCTCATTGCGCGC
>DASXSW010000425.1:0-5672 GCA_036505755.1 Binatia bacterium
GGTCGAGCTGGGCAAGCGCCTCCTCCCAGTGCGCAGGAGCGACGTAAAAACCCAAATGCGGACCAGGAATCAGCCGGCTCATGGGATAGCCCTTGGGGCCAAATGGCGTTTCCGTCAAGATCAAATACTGGCCGCTCGCCATCCGCATGGTCGCCTGCGCTTTGTTCGATTGCGCATCGCGACCGCGTTCGAGAATCTTGAAGCCGAGCACCTGCTCGTAGAATTTTATTGACGCATCAAGCTCGGGCGCTTCCAATTCCAAATAGCCGACGCCGGTCAGGCGTTCCGTCGTCCCGTTGTTTTCCTCGACGGTCGGCACGTAGACCGCAAAATTGTTGCCCGCCGGATCAGCAAAGAAAATAGTCGAGGCGGCAAATGAATGGGTATTCTTGACCGGCCCGGCAAACTTGATTTTCCACTCCTCCAGCGCGTCAATGACGTCCTGCAAGCCTTGCGCCGTGGCTGTAAACGAATAAGTCGGTGTGCCTTGCGGCGTGATCGGCGTGCCGCGCTCTTCTTTTTGCAAATACACACCGATGCGTTTTCCCGCGATGGTGATAAACGTATGCGGTCCCAGGCTCCGCGAGCGGACAGTGAGACCGTGGCGCTTGACGACTTTGCCGTCAAAAACCGACGAATAAAAATCTTCAGCGACAACGATGTCGTTGACCGGTATCACGAAATGATCGAAGCCTTGAACTAACATTTCGCTCTCCTTCACAAACTCTTTTTATTTGCGATTGCCTATTACCGCGTCTCTCGGGTGTCAAGTTGGTTTAGAGCCGCGACATACTCAGAAAGATTCCTCGCCTTGCTCGGAATGACACGTAAAAAGTGATTATCCCTTACGTGTCACTTTCTGTCGATTCCCGCCAGGGCCTGATTGAGATAGCTCTGATCGGTGTACTTGGAAGGCTCGGGCAGGGGCTCTTTAATAATCCCTTGCTCGGCGACGAGTTTGATCAGCGTGCGTACGCCTTCCAGGTTCACATCGGCGTTGCGGTCCCAGATGCGGCTTTTCCAGTTATAATCCACGGCGTAGCGGCAGTGTTCGATGCTGATCGCCATTTCCTTCGACAAATAGCCGCAGGCGGCCGCGCGATTGTCCATCATCCAGCGCATCGTCGAAGCCATCGCTTTCATGAAGCGAACCACCAGCGCCCGGTTTTTCTCGGCCCAGGAGCGCTTGACGAAGTAGCCATTGAACTGAAAGTTCGGCTGGTCATCGGCGAAATAGCCGATGATGTTGAAGCCTTGTTGTTTGGCCAAGAGGTCGAGAGGCACGCCCACCGGAGCCGACGAAATTTGCCCCGACGTCAACGCTTGAAAGCGCTCGGCAGCGCCGCCGATGTTGAGCAGCTTATAATCGCGCGGATATTCCAGACCGTGCGCCTTGAGCACCAGTCGCAAGGCAAAGCCGGTGCCTGAAGTTATCGTTTGCGAGCCGATCGTGGTGCCGCGCAGATCGGCGTAGGTTTTGTACGGTTTGCCGCCAATCAAACTCAAACCGAGACCGTTGATCAGACCGCCGATCATAGTGAGATCGGCGCCTCTCTCATGGGCGCTGATGAGGGCGTCGGTTCCCGCGCTGGCCACATAGATGGAATCGGCGGTCAGAGCTTGAATGGTCAGCGGGGAGCCGCGCATGGTAATGATCGGTACGTCCAAACTTTCTCGTTCAAAGAAACCCAACTTCGCCGCAACCCATAGCGGACCGTAGCTCAAAGTTTTCGACGACTCGCCGATGGGAAAGCGGACCTTCTCCTGGGCCGCACAAGGAAGGGCAAACATGAGCACAAAGACGAGGAGCGCAATCGCGCGCGCGATCCTCGTTCCTCGATCATCAATCGTCATGGCCACCATCGCATCACTCCATTACCCCAATCCAGCCATTCAGCGTATCGCCTTATCAGTTCTCCGCAAACCACGCGAGCGCTATTTACCGATCGCTCCGAGAATCGTGCCGCGGCCATCTTTGGGTGGGAAGTTCGGGCCGCGAAGCTGAACCATTGTCATGTTGTTGACGTGATCGATGATCGAAGCGAACGCGCGGACCGACCGGCTCATGCCTTCGGCCGGAACCAAATCGGGAGTGTCGAGGCTGGTGTGATAGATGACATGGTTGATGATGTGGAAGGACGGCGCGTAGTTGCCGTTCTTCGGGCCGTCTTCGACGCCGTAGACCGACACGCCGAAGTCACGCAGCTGGTCAAAAGCCATCCGCTCGAATTCAGGGCTGCCCAAGGCGTTCCAACGCGAAGCGCTCATCTGGTTCGTCGCGGTCAGGTCGGAATTGTACATGTAGAGGAGCGTCTCGGATGGATGCTCCATGGTGAGTTTCAGCGCGACCTTGCTCCAGTTGTAGGTGGCGTCGATGCCAACGTCTTTGCGGCCGCGGGCGACTTCGCCGTGGTGATGATCCGGAAACTGGATGAACACCATGGTACGCGGACGTTGGGCCTGTGGTATGGCGGCGTAGTGGCGCGCCAGCTCCAGGGTGCCGGCCATGCCTGAATTGTTGTCCGTCGCCGCCTGGAAGTATCCGTCCGTGTGGGTCATGACTACGATCTGCTCATCCGACGTGCCTGGCAGGGTGGCCATTGTCCAGGCGGTCTCGACATTGGTCACTTCCGGCGCGTTGAGGTGCAGCGTGAAAGTAACCTTCTCGCCGGCGCCGAGCCGGTCGCGCAGGACGAAGCCCTCGTCCTGGCTGACAGTCATCTGCGGGATGTTCCTGAGACCGCCCTCCGGCTGGAATTGGCCGTTGCCGGGAACTGCCATAACGTTGATGACCATGGCGGCGCCGAGCTCCTGCGCACGGGCGTTCGCATTGAACAATCCGGCGCGATCGGAAGCCGAATGGCTGCGGCCGCCGGGAACGAAAGTGCTGTAGATGATCACGGCCTTGCCCTTGACGTCGCGGCCAAGAAAATCGGGTTCGGCGCCGATGCCAACCCATATCGCTTCGGCGGTGAGGCCGCCGGGACCCGTGCCCTTGGTGCCCGACACCGGGAATGCGGTGGCGAGATCAATCTTATTGCCGTTGGCTGTGGTATAGCTGGCAGCCCAGCTTTGCGGGCGCCAGTCTCTCGGTAGAGCGTATGGAAAGGACTCGACCTTTAATCCCAAGCGCGCGAATTCATCGGTCATGTACTTCATGCCGGCCCTGTCGGCATCGGTGCCGGGAAAGCGACCCCACCATTGCTTGTTGACGGTGTCTCGGTAGCGCAGCGCGATCTGGGACAGAGCGATGACGTCCTTTTTCATGCGCGCGCCGTTGATGTCCTTATATGCTTCCTGCCCCGGCTTCAGCGGGAATACAGGATAGTCTTTGTCGGAAAACAGCTGCGACGCGTGATTCCGAGGCAGTCCGATGCCAAAAGTTTTTTCGGTCTTGGGTCCGTGGTCCATCTGGGCCACAACCACGCTGGTGATCAAGACGCCGGTCATCAGAACGATACTTGCCACGACTGCCGGACTCAATATAGATCGCTTCCTCATGACATCCTCCCTCTAGCAACGTCTAGGTGAGACATAACACTGTCTACAAAAAAAGACATTGCCTCCTCATCAACAGTTAGATAGTGTTCACAGTGAGCAGCCCATGAAAACCAAGGAGGCAAGCCCATGGCAAAGATGCTCGAATGCGCCAAGGTAGACCCGTCGAGCGGGTGTAAGCACGTCGTCCGAGGTGAGACCGTAGAAGAAGTAATGCAGAAAGCGGCTGAGCACGCCAAGGAACACGGCATTCGCCAAGTGACGCCGGAACTGATCGAGCGCGTCAAAGCGAACATCCGTGACGCCTAGCCTCAGAAACGAAGCCAGTTCCAAACGTTCCAGTCGTTCCAGCAGTTCATCCGACCCGCAACAGCGGCGCCGCAGGAATTAGGTTACTTGGTTGCTGAATGTCCCTTTGAATAGGTGTAACCCGACCAGAACATCAAAATACCACACTTGACCCTTCCGCGTGCTCCGAGAATTCCGAAGTTCGAAATTCCACATCTGTTTCTTTAAACGATTTGAACTGACCCGGACTAGATCCGGGGGATTGAACCCTTCGACGTACTCAGGGCTGGCTATTTGAACGTTTTGAACTTCGATAATTGTTCCAATGCGCTCCCATCGTTTACCTTGAACTTTGAACCTTGAACCTTTGAACTGCCGCTTGCCGGTATGATATCGAAGGTCAATCGAATTCAAACACGGAGAAGGAGAAGACATGGCCCTAGCGGATTGCAATTGGAACTTGAAATCAATCGTCGCTTTTTTTGCACTGTTGTTTTTGCTGCACGCCCAGCCGCCAGACGCCACTTCTGCGGCGGCGCCTGCGCAATTGGCCAATGATCCCATCGCCAAAGCGCTGGGGCCCGCCGTTATGAGCGCCGCCGTCAAAGAGGGGCGCGTGCATTGGTACGCAGGCGACAACACGGGCGAGTTTTTCAAGGCAGGAGGAAAAGCCGCCTTCGAGAAACGTTTTGGCATTATAATCGAGCCGCTGACAGGCCGTCTGCGCGAACACACCGACAGGCTGCGCGCTGAGCAGGCGGCGGGAAGAGTCAATGCCGATACTTTCGATGGGGTTGACCAGTACTTGATGGAGTTGCACCGCTACGGCGCCCTCGAGAAGTTTACACCCCCGATCGCAACTCTGGAGGGTTACGACAAAACCGTCTTTACCAAGGATCCGATCGGTTTCTGGACGCCGCTTTTCATCAGCGCGCAAGCCCTGATCGTCAACACCAATATGGTCAAGAAAGACGAGTACCCCAAATCCTATCTGGACATTTTAAATCCCAAATGGAAGGGCCGGTTGGCCACGCGCGATCCACGCAGCGCGGGAGGTGGCGGCTGGCAGTTCCTGCAGATCTATAATCACCCCAAGATGGGCATCGAATATATTCGCAAGCTGAAAGAAGTTGTCGATCCCTTTATCGTTCCCGGTGGCAGTCGCGAAATGCGCGATGCGGTGTTGCTCGGGCAGTTTCCCCTCGGCTTCAGCGGCCGGCCGGAATTTCTCACCGACGTTCCGAAAGGCTCGCCGTTGGCCTATCTCGTCCCGCAGGAGGGGGTCACTTGGCTGCCCCACTCCACGGCGCTGATCAAAAACGCGCCGCATCCGAATGCCGCCAAAGTTGCGCTGACCTGGTTCTACGAGCTCCCCAATCTGCAGCTCTTGGCTAAAGAAGGCGGTCGTATGATCCCTCATCCCAAGATCAAAATGCCTATTCCCGAAATGGATTTGTCCAATAATATCATGATGCAAGGAATACCTTCGCAGCAGCTTGCCGACCCGGGATTCTTCTTCAAGGAAATGGAAAAGATTTTCGGCAGACGCTGAGATTCCCAAGCCCTGTGAATGATCATGCATTGCCGTGCGCGAGCACGGGCAGGAATTTTCTATTCGAGTATTTTGTCAGCTGAGCTCGCGCTTTTTTCCTGGCTCACCGCTACTTGAGCTTTGACCTTCGATGCTCTCCAAGTTAAAGCCCGCTTTGCGCGCATTGCAGCAGGTCACGCTCCTCTACTATCTGCTGTTTGCTGTCTTGATCATCCTCGTTCTCTACCCGACCCTGATGCTGCTCGCGGCGAGCTTTTTTACCGGCCAGCCAGGCGCCTGGGGAACGTTCACCCTCGACGGCTACCGAGAGTTATTAGACGCCCAGGGAATCGGC
>DASXSW010000426.1:0-16963 GCA_036505755.1 Binatia bacterium
CGGAGATTTTCTTCGTTTTTGTGCAAACTCTGGTTGCCTTCGACAATTTAAAACACACGATTAAAGTCATCGACAACGTTGAAATCAATGAAAAAATAAATCTCCGGCGTGCCTATGACGCGTCGGTCAAGAGAATTCGCAAGGTCATTGCTAGTTTACAGAAGAAGCCGCGGGGGATCGAGCCGCGAGATTTGAACCAGAGCAACGGCAATCGAAAATTTCGTTCTAATCTAACACAACAAGGTTTTGAAAACGCGGTCACTCGAACCAAGGAATACATAAAAGCCGGCGATGTGATTCAAGTGGTGCTTTGCCAGAGGCTCGAAACCGAGACGAGCAGCGATCCGTTCGAAATTTATCGTGCCCTGCGATTCATTAATCCGTCGCCTTACATGTTCTATTTGGAGTTGGAAGATCTCCGAGTCATCGGTTCATCACCCGAAACCATGGTGCGATTGACCGGCAACACTATCGAGCTCCGTCCAATTGCCGGAACGCGTCGGCGAGGTGCCACACCTGAAGAAGAGCGAGCGCTCGAAGATGACTTGCTTGCCGATCCCAAGGAGCGTGCTGAACATATCATGCTGGTTGACCTGGGCCGCAACGATGTCGGTCGCGTCGCTGAAATCGGCACGGTCGAGGTCAATGAGCTGATGGCTATTGAACGTTACTCACACGTGATTCACATCGTCTCCAATGTCCGCGGCAAACTAGCAACGGACAAATCTGCTTTCGATCTGTTTGTCTCGGCCTTTCCGGCGGGAACTGTTTCCGGCGCGCCAAAAATCCGCGCGATGCAGATCATTAGCGAGCTCGAACCGCAAAAGCGCGGACTTTATGCCGGCGCCATCGGCTATTTCGGTTACAACGGCAATCTCGACACCTGTATCGTTATCCGCACCATCTTGATGAAGGGCAAGAAGGTTTTTATTACGGCAGGCGCCGGTATCGTCGCCGATTCCGATCCGCAGCTGGAGTACCAAGAGACGCTCAACAAAGCGCGTGCCATGCTAAAAGCGGTCGATCTTGCTGAACAGTGGAGAAAACGATGATATTGTTGATCGACAATTACGATTCCTTCACCTTCAACCTGTATCATTATCTGGGCGAGCTCGGTGCCACTATAAAAGTTTATCGAAACAATAAAATTGCCCTGGACGAGATCGCAGCGTTGCGACCGGAGAAGATCGTTATTTCGCCGGGCCCGTGCACGCCGAACGAGGCAGGCATTTCATGCGATACGATCAAGCGTTTCGGCGCAGAGATTCCGATCCTTGGCGTTTGCCTTGGCCACCAATCCATTGGTGCCGCCTACGGCGGCGCGATAGTACGCGCGCCGTCGATCATGCATGGGAAGCGCTCAGAGGTCACTCACGATGCGTTGACAATTTTCCGAGAAGTGAAAAACCCTTTCGCCGCCATGCGTTATCATTCTTTGGTGATTGACCCGCGAAGCTTACCGGCCGACTTAACCGTCAGTGCTCAGACCTACGACGGAGTCATCATGGGGGTGCGTCACAAGACTTTCCCGGTGGAGGGTGTGCAGTTTCATCCCGAATCGATCCTCGCCGAGGAAGGTAAAAAGCTTCTCAAGAATTTTCTGGATTACTATTGAGTCGTTGCGCGATGAAGTTACTCTGCTTTCAGGCAAAGCGTTTTCGCTGGAAAACTCATTCAAAAACGCTTCCGGATGTTCACGATCGCGACATTGACCAGGAGGTCGCCGAAACGATTGTCGTGTTCGTCCACGCTGAAGCGTCCGATGCAGCTGAAGAACGCTACGGCTCGGTATCGCGTCAGGTCCTCAAACACATTAAATGGCTCGCCAACAAGCGGGGCCTCAAGAATATCGTGCTCCACTCTTTCACCCATCTCGGCGGCGACACCGCCCAACCGGCTGTCGCCGGGTCATTCATTGACGCCGCCGCCCAACGGTTGCGCGATAGCGGTTATCAGGTCTGGACGACACCCTTCGGTTACTTCTGCGAATGGGATCTCAGCGTCTACGGTGAAAGTCTGGCCAAAGTATGGAAAGAGATCCATTGAGCCGAAGGTTGAAACTCGCCCTTTCCCCTGCTGTTCATCGTACACAGCGGACAATGAACGGATTCGAAAGCATGTTATTATTATAATGAGTTCAAACAAGTTGACTCTCGGAGGCCGCCAATGACTCGATACGTCAATCTCATAATGGCATCGCTACTGGTAGTCTCAATTTCGCTCGCCGCATCGGCGTGTAAGAACAAGGAGAAACCTGTCGCGGTCAAGGAGCTTCCCGACCTCAACGAACAAACGCGGGCCTACGTCACAGTAGAGCGTACCAAGGTCCGCGCCGGCCCCGGGACGCAGTTCCGTGCCATCGCTGACATAAGCCCCGATGCCAAAGTCAACGTCGTCGGAAAAGATGGCGATTGGGTACTGATTGTTTCGAAAAAAGGCAACGCGCCCGGCTACATCGAAATGGCTTCGGTAAAAGCTTGGGAGGGTGAGGTTAAAGAAGGCTTGAACCCGCAGGCCGAGGGCAAATACGAAACGGTTGCGGATACGCAGGTAAGGAGCGGACCGGGTCTTCACTACCCTGTGGTAGCAAATATTGCCAAGGGAACTAAGCTCAACGTGGTCGAAGAAGAAAAAGGCTGGCTCAAGGTCGAATCCAAGCGCGGCAACAAACCGGGTTACGTCGACGCAAGTTTGGCAAAACCGGCGGTGGAGCGGTAGAGCAAAAGCGCATCTCGCTCACGGGTCGAATTCGTAATTTCGGTCGCTGCTCTCACGCAGCCGACGAACGAAAGCCTAGACTGACCGATTCTTTCGACCAAGCGGGAGCAGAGGCTAACACTTTAATAGCTCCGCCGCCGTGTCACCCAAAATTTTCTTTATACTTTTATCGTCCAGCGGTAAATTGCGAATGGTCTCGATGTAGTTTCTCAATTCCTTCATCCCTTTCCCGGTGTCTGTATTGACTCCGGTAAAATCCTGCGGATAGTCGCTGGCAAAAACCATGCGTTCTGGACGAATCCCTTGCAGCGCACAATTAAGCGCGGCGATACCTCCTTCGAATCCGGCCATGTCGAAATAAACCTTATCGTAGTACTCGCCGAAGGGCCTCATGAGCGTACCGAAGCGGTAGCCTTTTCTAATCAGACGATCTTTGACCGCGGCGATACCGCCGCCGAAGTGGGCCATGACGATCTTTAGATTGGGAACCCGATCGAAAATACCGCCGGCGATGAGTCGTGTTGTCGCGACCGTAAGATCGACCTCGCGCCCTAACACGCGCGGCAGATCATAATCCTTTAAGTGCTCGTAACCTGTCGGCACCAACGCCGGATGGACAAAAACTGGAACATCGAGGGCACAGACCGTTTCGTAAAAGTCGTAAAGTTTCGGCGAGTCGAGAGAGAACCCACCAACCTGCGACGTGATCGTCACTCCGTGCAGTCCGAGATCGCCAATTGCCCGGCGCAACTCGTCGAGCGCCGTTTTCCCTTCGAGGATCGGCGCCTGGGCCAAACCGACGAAGCGGTGTGGATATTTTTTTTGAATGGCGGCGAGATCGTCGTTGATGAAACGGCAGTCCTACAGCGGCGCGGACCAGCCAAGCAAGCACGAAAGCACAGACAGATCGATGCCCGCTTGAGCCATATCATCGAGCTGCAAATCCAAATCGTATAAACGCCGATGCATCGTCGTCGCGGGTAGACCGCTTTCCTCGAGCATGGTCCTGCCGGTCTCCGAATAGAGTCCTCGCTTCTTGGCTAATTGCACGGGAATGTAGTGATGCTGGAAATCGATGACCATCTATTCTTCGCCCCTCTCTCGCAGCTTCATTGGCGTTGTCATCACCGAACGCTCGCGCCTCGCGGCTGCTGAATGACTGCGGCACATCCGCAACTGCTGTGTAAGCTTTCCTAACATGAGACGATAGCTATCAGCCAGCCACCTGTGGTGTTGTCATATAGAGCTCGACATGTCAGCAGAATAGACGAGTAGCGCCAACTATTTCTTAAAGGTTCATGTGCCGAGTCATAGTTTCACGACAATCGCACCCGATTTCGTGCCTATGATATAGACAGCGGCAGATCTCTGCCCTCTCGAAAACCGGCGGCACGCAGGGAGAATTTTGTCTATGGAAGAACCGGCGTAACCTTCGTCAATCGTTGCCAAGATCGTCACGTTTCGACGTCCATCAGCGCCGCCTACTTCGGGCGTCAGGTGGATTTTCCCGAGATCAACGGCGGTCTCGATTGTCCGTTTCACGATGAGGATCATTCCCCAACAAAATATATATTACTAGTCCGCTCCAACAACCCATCCGTAAGATTACGATAATTTAATAAATTGTCATTCGCTCAACAGCATGACTGACTCGCTGACCCAGCAGTTGACGATCACGATTCGGTGGCACATTGGTTGCGTTATCAGCATCCTCGACAACAATTTTGATTTGACCCGATGAGGTTTACTATGTCGAAGAGAATTTCGTGGACAGTGTTATGTTTCTTAACAGTTTTGATTTACGATCGACCGGCTTTTGCGGAAGGCATGGTTCTTTTTGATTTCAATCAGATTCACAGTCAATCAAAAAACGGCGTGAACGCTTCGGACGTCGAGGCGTACATGGAGGGGCTTTTTGGATCTGACGTTTCTGTCAGTCAGAACACGACCGCGGTCAACTCGTTCTTGAAGATCGGCAAGGGAAAAGGCGCGTCGGGAATCACAATCGATTTTGGCGCCAATCCGATCGACTCGTTCAGCGTCGATTTTCAGCTCTTTAAGAACGCAAAAAGCTTCACCATCTTGGCCGATGGTGTCGTCATCAATCAGCAGATTTTATCGAAAGCTCAAAGAAAAGCAGGTTTGACGGGTCATCAGAGCAGCTATTTCTTCGATACTCCCGTTCAAACGTTACAGTTTGTAGGGTTGCAAAAGAAATCGTTTGCCATTGACAATCTGGTGATCAACATTCCATTGCCCACCGATAAACAACTGGACGACCTGGATGACCTGAACGAGGAATCCGAGAGCGATTCGAACGAGAATGGGAACAATTCCTCCGGAAACGGCCTGCCTGGCGGAGCAGTCGCCGTCGGCGATAGCATCATCACCAACCAAGTCACCGCGGCCGTGCCCGAACCGTCGTCGCTGTTGATGCTCGCAATCGGCCTGTGCGGCGCATGGTTCTCGCGCAGAGTTCTCGCGTTGTCAAACAACTGAGAGCGCGCATGAAGTCATCTAACGAATTCGCGGCAAGTGCGCCGTTGTGGGCGGCTTGATTCTTAGACGCGCAGCGACTCCGACCAATCCGACAAGCGCAAGACAGTGCCACAGCGTTGTTGTACCAATAGTTCCGGCGGCGGTGCCGAAGGAACTAAGAGCGCCACCGCAAGAGCCCTCTGCTTGAATATACTAACGTCGATGAGCGGCTTTGTCACAAATGGTTCGATCCACACGAAACTCGAAGACCGATCGCAGCCAGAGTAAAACAACCGATCACCAACGGCGACGTCCAACCATTGTTCGCGCCGAATGTCAGGCCAACCAGAAGTGCTGGATAGCTGGTCAGCAAGGTAGAGCGATGTAGTCGGCGGTCCTGCGCCACTCGGTCGGTCACTGCCGACCAACCAAGCGCATCGATCAAATGCGAAGAAAGTCCTTACTCATTAGGGAGTTACAATTTTTGCAGCGGTTCACGATTTTGTCCAGAATTGCTCCTTTGCGAGCGACCGATCGCATGGCCGCGACTAGAAAAATGTTCAAGAAATTGGCCACTTAGAAGCGGTGGACGACAACTTTTTGCTTGGCATATATTTGGCGATGTTGGATAATCGTCCTGTCGCAATTCGAATAGGAGACCACAAATGGACAATCTGTTTGTCTGGATCATAATGTTTGCCGGAGCGGTTATCGCTCTGCTGGGTATTTTCTTGGTTGCATCGGAGAAAGAACTCAAAGTCAAACGCCGCGAGATCGATGAATTGCTCACAAGACTGGAGAATGGCCCACAAGAAAATTCCACAGGCCAGCTGGTAACGCCGCAACCGAACAACTCCGCGGAATTGGCTGACCTTCGCGCGAGAAATCAAGATCTCCAGAATCGAGTAAACACGCTGGCAGGCAAGTTGGAATTGAGCGCTAGAACGATCGAGGAACTGCAAGCAACGCAGCACAGCACCGACGCCGCGCGCGCGACCATGCAAGAACTACATACGGCGAACGACCGACTCAAAACAGAGGTCAACGAACTTAGAAGCCGCTTGCAGGCAAGTGAAGCTCACATCACCGGCTCGGCGGCCGGCAGCCAGGACGCGGATGACCGTCATGCTCAGCTGCAACGCGAAATGATCGCATTAAAGCACGAGCTCGAAGAAAGCCATGCCAAGCTAAGAGACCTTGCAAGGCTACAGCAGAAAGTTGCCAGCGTCGACGCGCTCGAAGAAAGGCATCGCGAGGAACGACACCGATTGGAAAGCCGAATTGCTGAACTTGAGAAAGAGATTTCATTGGGTCAAGAACACGTCCGTGAGTTGGAATCCCTGCGAAATCGGTTGGCCGAATCGGAACGCATTCAAGAGACTCTGCGCCATGAAAGCCGCCAGCATGATGAGGAGATTGCTCGTTGGCGAGAACGCATCGCGGACGGCGAAGAAAACCGCAGGCGGCTGGCATCGCTTCAGGCACCCTACGAGCAATTGATCGCCAAGCAAGCCGCGCTCGCCGAACAGCAGCGCGAGTTTCAAGACGCGCTCGCCGGCTTCGCCCGGATGATAGCCCTGCCGGCTCAAGAAAAGCCACCAATGAGCTCGCCGTTGCATTCTCCTTCGCACGCCAGCGAGTATTCACCTGGCGCGGATGATAAAACTCGATCGAGCGCCATGTCCCCCGCAGTTTTTGCAAATCCTCTGGAAAACGGCACGCAGGGCCCATCGAGCCCGCAGGGCGATCCCGCAGCAGCGCCAGAGCGCAAAACGGCGCGACGCTTCGGCATCTTTTCTGCCATAATTGTGCTGGCGGCAGCGGCCGTGTTGGGCAGCCAGTACTTGAATCCAAACGCTGGCGAATCGACGACTCCCGCCGTCGTAGCCAGTGCGCCGCGGGTAACAGTAGCATCGGTCACGGCCTTGTCCAGCGCGAACCCGCAGCCGACTGCAATCGAACCGGCAACGGTCCCCACGACGCCGATGACAAAGAATGCCAGCAAGCCGGCTGTTAACGAAAATAGAGAAGCCCCAAAACCGACGCCGCTGGCTAAACAGGAGCCACGCGCGGTCGGTACCTACGAGATTACTCGGGCCAGCCGGGTCTACGCCGCGCCAACTGAATCATCAGAGCTGATCGGTCAAATTGAGCCGGGAGTGAAGGTCAACGTTGTCGATACCCGCGACGGCTGGTTCGAAATCCACTCAAAACATGGACGACCGCCCGGATTCATTCGCCGAGAGGTTGCCGCGCGAGTTGCCGGGCGCAATTAGAAGCTCACCATCGCTCGTTTCTTTTCTTAAGCCGCAGCACACGTCAAGACTCGCCGCTTCAACACAGCTCAAATCACGCCGCTCAAATAAGCTTTCTCAGCAGTGAGTGGATCGTCTTGTTCTTGCGAATCTCTCGTCTCAAACTCGCCAGATGTGCCTCGTTGAGGATCAACGGGCCGCCCTGAAAGATCCCGTCGTGATAATAGCAAAACCGCAGCGATTTCGCTCCGGAATCGAACAACAGGAGCTGGACACACGGCTCATGATACGGGGTCACTGACCGCGCTTCTTCAGTGATCCAGCCGCCGCCCCAGTGCAGTTTGAAACGCCGCTTGCCAAGCTCTTTCTTTTTCATGGCAATCTTGTAAAAGTTTCGCTGGCTCCTTGCAACATCTCTCGATCATGCGTCTGCACTTTCAAGTTCATGGCGAGGGTTTCCCCCTGATCATCGCCCACGGCTTTCTCGGTTCGCTCGACAACTGGCGGACCATGAGCACACGCCTGGCAGCCCATTACCGCGTGTACGCTGTCGATCTGCGTAATCACGGGCGGTCGCCACACAGCAACGTCATGAACTATCTAGTCATGGCACAGGATCTCCGCGAATTTATCGAAAATCACGGTCTGCGGTCGCCGGTCATACTCGGCCACTCCATGGGCGGCAAGGTTGCCATGCAGCTGGCACTGCAATATCCGGAACAGGTCGATAAGCTTGTGATTGTCGATATTGCGCCAAAAAGCTATCCGTCGATGCACGGGCAGTTGTTGGCCGCTCTCCGCGGTCTCCGATTGCAAGCCTACAAATCCTTTGGGGAGATCGACAGCGCCCTCAGCGGGGCGATTCCCGATCCACTTGTTAGACAATTCCTTTTGAAAAATCTGACACGCGACCCGCATGAAGGATTTCATTGGCGCATCGCGCTTGATGCCATCGTCGAAAATTACGCTGAGCTGACCAAAGCCGTTGCCGCCGGATCTCCGTTTACCAAGCTCGCTTGCTTTATCCGCGGTGGGCGCTCGAATTTTCTCGTGCAAGAGGATTATCAATCGATTCGCGGATACTTTCCACGAGCGCAATTCAAAACGATCGCCAGCGCCGGCCATTGGGTCCACATTGACGCCCCCGATGAGTTTTATAGAATCGTGACTGATTTTCTCGCTGCTTGATCAAGGTAAATGGCAACTGCCAGAAAAAAGATAAGCCTCGAAGAGCTGATTCAGCGCGCCGCGAGCGGACGCAAATTTAACCGTCATGAGCTATTCCGGCCATCGCCCAGCTACTATCTGCTCAAAGATCCGCTTTGGCTCTGGTGCGAACATCACGCGCCGAAGCAAGAAGCCGTCGATGAGATCACTCGATACGATGAGCTACGCATGCAACAAGGCGTCAAACACGAACAACATTGAGCAAAAATGCATTATCCAAACGCGGCAACAATCGAGTCTAGTTTCGGCTTCGAAGCGCTCAAAAATACCTTTCGCGCGATGCTCGACGGTGCCAGGCAATTTACCAACCGCACAGGCCAAGATACTTCCGGCAAAGGCGATACCTAGAGAACCAGAGACCTGCCATCGACCCCGCATTGATTTACAACGAAGAGGACTGCCGAGCCATGTGGCATTTAGATCAGGAACTGCAAACCAGATTGAAAGGCCTGGCCGCGTAATCAGGTATGGATCTGCGGATCAGGCCGAGCGCGCCCACGACTGTGGACGTTGGCTCACGCCTCGTGGTATGAATCGAATCAACCACGCAGAATCCAGGAGGGCGGTATGGCGAAAAGAAAAAGCATCCACATTAAAGGCATGGAACATGGCGCGCCGATTCCCAACGGCGTCGTTATTGGCAATATGATTTTTTCCTCGGCGATCTCCGGTAAGGACGCACAAACCGGGGTGTTGTCGTCGGAACCCGATCAGCAAGCCGATGCGATGTTTCGGAATTTGCGTTTATTCTTGGAAACGGCCGGTGGCAGTCCCGATAACATCGCCTACATGAAGGTTTACCTGAAGGACGAGAAATACCGTGACTCGGTCAACAAGGCTTGGCTCAAGATGTTCCCAGACGAACATGATCGGCCCGCACGCCACGCCATTAAAGTTGAATTGCGCGGCAATAACCTGTTCCAGATCGAAGTCATTGGAGTCTTGTAGCTCGAATAAGAACAACAAGGAGGGATTCTCAATGGGTATCGAAGTCGTCGATCTCGTGGATATGGCGCACAGGGAAAAACGGCGCAAGAACATCTTTAACACGCCGCGCTTTCACGCCTGGATGCATTATTACAAACCGGGCCAAAAGGACGACATGCACTGCCACAACGCCGATCAGACTTTCGTTGTTCTCGACGGTGAATGCACGATGAGCTTTCCCGATGGCGGCAAAGTAACGCTCAAGCCCGGTCAAGCCGCCCTGATTACGGGCGGATCCTTTTATACGCTGGAAAACACCGGCGCGGGGCCGATGATCATGATGGGCAACCGCTCCGGGCCAGCCGAGAGTATCCAGATCATCGACTATGTCACGCGCAAGGACATCCGGCAGAGAGTTCAGGCGGAAGCGAGTAACGGGTAATCAACAAGATATTGTTCAGCCATATAAAACATCCAAGTCGTTCGATCCGAGCCTTAGAGCCCGTAAAGCCGCTTCGGATTGTCGTAGCTAATTTTTCGCTTGGATGTTTCCGGAATATCTTCGCGGCTTAAAAATTCGTTCACCGCTTTGCTCATGTCGACGATCCCTTCGTGGGGA
Organism: Binatia bacterium; assembly: GCA_036505755.1. Taxonomy (GTDB): domain Bacteria; phylum Desulfobacterota; class Binatia; order UBA9968; family UBA9968; genus DP-20. The sequence continues at coordinate 10,225 of DASXSW010000426.1, forward strand.
AAATCTGACGCCCAAAATAAACATTCGTCGCCAAGCAGTTCCAGATCGCGGCTGGTGGTCATCTCTTCGCCGCACTGAAAATACATTTGCCCGCGCTCGATCAATTTTGACGGGCGCGGAAGCTCGCCTATGCGGGCTTCCATCTTGCTCATCAGATAAGGTACCCAGCCACACCCGGCTTCCAGGAAGGCGATACGCAAATTGGGATATTTCCCGAATACACCCGAGAACGTAAGGTTGGTAAACTGGCGCATTTGCGGCCAGACATGGGCGAGCGTCGCGGCTTCGTGGCGCCACATGAAGAGATCGTTGTTGCGCAGCGAATTCTGCGAATGCACCGCGAGCATGCAGCCTAACCGATTCGCTTCTTGGTATAGCGGATGAAACTCCGGATGGCCCAACGGCCGCGGCAATCCGTCGGCGGGCAATAATCCACCCACCATTCCAAGCTCTTTCACTGCCCGGCGCAACTCGGCAACCGCAACGGGAATATCCTGCAATGGCAGGACGGCGATTCCCTTCAAGCGCTTTTCCTGACGCAGGAAGCGATCGTAGAGATAATCGTTATAGGCGCGGCTCAAGTCAACGGCGAACTCGGTCATGCCGACTTGACCGATATGCATAAACCGAGTCGGATAAACTACGGCGGTCTCGATATTGCCTTGATCCAACGCCAACTGCCAATCTTGCAGCGTGGGAATCAAGAACGAGGCACCCATCCCGCCGTGCCCCGCCTGCCGATGCCAGCCGTGGTGCGGCAACAACGGAAAATACAATACCGCTTCGCGTCGATTCTTGTAGTAATCCGGCAAGTACTCAAAGACATCGCTCTCGACTTCCCGAATATGTCCATCCGCGTCGATCATTTTCCAGTCTGTCATGGTTTTCTCCAGTTTGTTTTCTGCCAATTCAATCAGGGCGCGATGAATCGCGCTCCTACGATATTTTGCGTTCCACTTCGATCATCGATCATCCACCTCATCCGTCGGCGATCATCTCGCCGAATCTGCCGCAGAACTCGCCGATGGCGCCGTAGTGCACGAAATCAGCGATTTCGTCGAGCGGACCAGCCTCGCGGTTGATAATTGCCAATAGCGCGCCGTTGCGCTTGGCAACGACGGGAAATGACGCTGCCGGCTGCACCTGCAACGACGACCCCATGACGACGAATACTTTGGCCTGCTCGGTCCACTCCTGTGCTTGGCGCATCGCTTCCTCGGGCATCGCTTGGCCAAAGGAAATCGTCGCGGATTTGAGAATGCCATCGCAGAGATTGCACTTGGGCGACGCAAAATCACCGATCAGCCGTTTGATGATCTCGTCGGGATCGTAAATCTCGCTGCACTTAAGACAGACGACTTTGCGGTTGCTGCCGTGGAGCTCGACGATCTTGTCATCCGGCAGACCTGCTTGACTGTGCAGCCCGTCGACGTTTTGCGTGATCAGGCCGATGAGCTTTCTCTTGACGTCCAGCGAGTGAACAAAATAATGGCCGACATTCGGTTTGGCGTTCTTGTACTGTTCCCATCCATCCAGGCGCCGCTTCCACGCTTCGATGCGCGCCGCCTCGCTGCTCATATATTCTTGAAACGTGACCGGCCGGTAGCGCGTCCAGACACCGCCGGGACTGCGAAAATCCGGGATCCCGGATTCGGTGCTGATTCCCGCGCCGGTGAACACGACGATTTCATCGTTCTCGCGGATTTTCTGTGCGAAGTCATTCACGGTCATCATAGCTCATTTTATAGAACAGCCTTGACGGCGAACACAACCAGCGTGTTACTTTGCGTCTTCGACCGGCTCAGGCAGCTTGAGCAGCAGCGCCAGCACGCCGCCGAAAGCGATCAACGCGCCGGTAATGGTGAATCCTGCCGCAAAGGATCCGGCGTCACCCATGGCACCGATGACAGTTGGAATCGCGCCGCCACCGATCAGAAATCCGAATGGGACCGAACATGCTACGGCCAGATTGCGCGCGTTGGGAGGCGTGATCATGGCGATTGCCGCGAACGCTGCTGGAAAAAACCACACCGCGAGTAGGGGTTGTAAGAGCACCACCAGGCTTAGCCAGGTATCCGAAGTTAGCCCCACGAGCAATGTAGCCAATCCGGTGAATCCCAGACTAACCACGATGGTTTGCTTTGCGCCGAGCTTATCAGACGCCCACCCGCCGAGGAGCCCGAAAATCGGACCAGGGGAACGCGAGAAAGCGACAATCGTATTGGTCCAGCTCGGCTCCATGTGCCGTTCAGCGACAAGATACAGCGGCAGCATGGCGTAAACTCCAATGGTCGAGCTGACGCCCAGGCCGAAAAGAATAACCATGAGCCAGAAGGCAGGCGTACGGAAAAGTGTCCCAAACGCGCTGGATACCGGCGACTCCCCCGGAAAATCCCCGCCCCGACCGAATTGACCAAAGCTCACGCTTGCCAAAATCGACAATGCGCCAAGAACACTCAGCGCAGTACGCCAGCTTGACCATGTCAAGAACAGCTCCGCGATAAACGGGCCGATAAAGAATGCCAAGTTAGGTGCAAGCTCGTGAACCGCGATCGCTTTGCCCCAATGTTGTCTGTCGACCAATGATGTGATCGTGGCTATTGCCGAAGGCAGGTATAGCCCGGCGGCGAAACCGAGACCGATCAACGCGCAACGCATGAGCAACAAGTTGGTCGCGGCAGCGATGGCCAACATCGCGACGCCGATGCCAGCGATGGAAACTACGATTGCCAATCTGTGCGTCGACCGCGACGTGAATAAGCCCGACGATAAAAGCCCAACCAAATAACCGCCGGAGCTTAAAAAGAAAAAAAACCCCGCTTGGCTGTGACTGATTCCCAGTTCTTTCTCGATCGTCGGCAATAGCGGCGAAAGAATAATTCTCGAGACGAAATTAAGCGAAAAAATGACGGTAAGAAAGAAAACCGGGCTGAGCTGCGCCCGCAAGGGTCGGGCGTCAACCGCTTCGGCGCTGCGGCCTTCGTCTGAGGCGCTTTTCTTAATCGCCACCGTTGATGTATCTTCGCGCTGCATGGGAGGCCGCTCTTTGCGTCTCCCCTGTTTACACCGCAACAGGACAGGAAACCAACAAAGCAAGTAGCGTCCTTCATGAGAGCGCGACGACTAGAAGGCCCGATCGAGCGGCATCGTGCCAGCGGCAATCTCTCTTTTGACGCCATCCGACCTCTCGAGCACCGCGTGCGCCAACCAGCCAGGAGGCATGAATGTTTCACAATAGCTTACGCATATTAGTGCTGTGGGTCACCTTTGTCCTGTCACCGGCGGTCGGTTTTACCGCTTCGACAACGATCTCCATGCGTCTCCTGTACCCCAGCTTCGCCGGCTCCTGGGCGACCGCTTGGATCGCTAAGGAAGCAGGTTATTTTTCCAGTGAAGGACTCGATGTGGAGCTCATCCGCGTCGGCGGCAGCACTCGCATGGTCGCCGCCATGCTCGGCGGTAGCGCGCCGATTATTCAGGCAGGCGCTTCTGCAGCTTTAGCGGCAACCGCTGCGGGCAGTGATGTCGTGATCATCGGCGCCACCGGCACAGTGTCGCCCTTTCGTTTAATGGCGCGACCTGAGATCAAACAACCGTCGGACTTAAGAGGCAAAAAGGCTGGGATTACGACTTTTGGCTCAACCTCCGACCAAATTCTCCGCATCGCGCTCAAGCAGTTCAACTTAGAGCCCAACAAGGATGTTGCGATTCTCAGCTTGGGCGCGCAGCCCGAAGCGTTTGCCGCGCTGCAGAGCGGCGCCGTGCATGTGGTCGCCTTGAGTTACCCGCTTTATCCAAAGGCAGCCAAGATGGGCATGCGCGAACTGGTTGCCTCGAGGAGTTCCGGTCCGCGGTCGTGGCCATGCACTCTGACGCACAGTTTGTTGCAATCGTCTAGGTCACCTTCGTTGGCTCGACGCACGGCATGGCCGGGAATTTCTAGCCCGATGGGCGGACCTTGAAGATTTGAAAGTGGCTCTCGCGTGTCAAAGCCCAGCTTAGTGTATAGAGACAGCGAGCGACTGTGATAAGCTGACTGCACTAACCTGATTCCCACAAAATGGCGATCGCGCGCCCGCCGCATGACCTCTTCCATCAATTGTCTTCCGAGCGCTGAGTTTTGTACGGGCGGATCAACGGTGATCGGGCCCACGCCGGCAATCAGGGTATTTTCCCAGAGGAAGTTGCTGCCAACGACTCGACCGCTACTTTCGGCGACCACGGAGTAAATATCCTCGCGTGAGAGCAGTTGTGACAACAACCCGACCGCCGTTTCCCGATCGCAGAAATCAGGTGGAAAGTTATGCTGATCTGCGATTGCCTTGAACGCTTCGTAGCAGATTGATCCGCAGGCCTCAGCGTCGTCAGGGTTACCAGCGCGGAAACCGATGTTCATCAAAAACTCCAGTCCAGTCTGTTTGAGTCAGTTTTCTTGGTGCTCAAACCGCCCGCGGCCAAGTTGGCGTGGATATGCTTTCCAGGAGCGGCTCGCGCAGCACAACCGAAATGCTTACGTGTCCTCACCACGGTGTCAAGCGGGAGAACTTATCGGTAGTGGGGTATTAGTATGTTGCTGAACGGATAAAGGGCAGGAGCTACCGGCAGTCATTAGCCAGTTCTCTGGCTTCACACTCGTTACAAACCTCGTTGTCCGGCGCGATGGTATTACGCTCTTCGTAGTCGCTCGTCGGCCAAGTGGAGCAGTTGCTGCAATGGTGCCAAACGGTCGAGTCATAGCTTTTCCGCCAAAGGATGCTGCTGTGTCCAAGGGATGGATTGAGCAGTCGTTTAACCTGCGCAATTAAAATCGATGGATGGACGGGCTTATGAATAAACACAGCCAATCCCTGGGAAATATATTTTCCGGCATCTTCTGAGAGATAACCGGACATGAGTATTACAGGCTTATCCGGCCATTTGACGTGAATATGGGTAGCTAGAACAAGGCCACTTTCAGCGGGCATTCGTACGTCCGTGATGACGAGATCGAAGTGTGACTTCTGAAGTAGCGCTAGCGCTTCGGTTCCATCGCCGGCTTCCTTAACCTCATAGCCTGCGTTTCGGAGAATCCGAGCGAGCGCATACCGCACTCCCTCATCGTCATCAACCAGAAGAATCACTCTTTGATTTTACCGAGCCGCAAGTACGAAGCAAGGGGTAACACTCTTATCAATCTACGCTATACAATTACTTTCGTTTCCTGCTGAAGCCGCAGCAGCATTTTTGGCATTCGCCTTCTCCACTGCCCGCAAGGTATGGTAAACGAATTTTCAACGGCTTTTTCAATCTCAGCAATTGGAGAGGGTTGCTTGCGATGAAAAAATTCAACCTCACAGTATCTTTTATGCTTGGCGTTGTCCTCACACCGGGACTCCTCATCGCGGCATCAGAAGTCGTCATCGGTTACGCTAATATCAGCGCTCGGGTTAGCCCGCTTTGGATCGCGCAAGAAAAAGGATTCTTTAGCAAGTTTGGCGTGAACGTTCAGCAAGTCTACATGCCCGGCTCTCCCGTTATGATCGCCAGCATGGCGAGCGGACAAGTGCATCTCGCCAACAGCGGCGGCACTGCGGCTCTAGGCGCGGCGGCCGGCGGTTTGGACCTGCGCGTCATCGGCACGTTCACAAGCCGTATCCCCTTCGATCTGGTCGTCAGACCGAACGTCAAGAATCCCAAAGATTTGCGCGGCAAACGTATCGGCGTGCAAGTGATCGGCGGGACCATCTGGATGGCGGCGATGCTCGGACTGGAACACCTGGGACTTGATTCTCGTCGCGACGACATCCAGGTCGTCGCTGCCGGTGATCAAACGATGCTCAGCCAAGCGTTGGAGAAAGGATCCATCGACGCGACCGTCGTCGATAGCGCTTTCAGCAACGATTTAAAGCAGCGCGGATTTGCGACTCTCGTGGAGCTCTCGAAGACTAACATTCCGTTCGTCAGCAACGGCATTGTCGTGCGCGCCAGCTACCTGATCCAGCAACCGGATACGTCAAGAAACGCCTTGAAGGCGTGGTTGGAAGGAGTCGCCTACGCGCTCAGCCCGCGGATGAAACCGTCGGTGATCGAAACCATCGCGCGGCGCCTAAAAGCGTCTCCAGCGCTTGCCGAGCAAGGTTACCAAGATCTGCTGCGCGCCACGGACCGAAAACCTTATCCCTCCGTGGAAGGTCTCAGCAACGTGCAGCGTCTGATGAAACAGCGCAATCCCGCCGTGGCCGATCTTAAAGCCGAGAGTCTCATTGACGCAAAACTGATTCAGGAGCTCGATCGCAGCGGCTACATCGACCAGCTTTACGCTGCTTACGGCGTCAAATAGCCGCGGTGCAATGCCAGCGCCGCAACCTGAGTCCAGGCGCTGCCGCTGCGTGTCCATGGCAGGCGGTCCACTGCCGAGCGGCGAAAGGTGGGCGGTCGGAGTGTGTCTTTGGCGATCTTACCTCAGGAAATCGTGTGGCGCCGGAGCTTGCGGCAACAGACCCGACACCGATCCAGGCCCGGTCTGCACATCCTTCCACGTGGGCGGATAGAGCTTTAGCAAAACTTGCTTTTCTTCTTCTATCAAAGGGAAAAAACGCTCCGCCTCGGAACGAAAGGCGTCCGGCCGACAAGGCGCGGGTCTCCCGCACATGAGCTTACTCGCGTCATTGTTGTGCCCCAGGCCAATTGCATGACCCAACTCGTGAGCTATGACATTGCGACCGACGTTGGTGAACCGGAAAGGCGCAGCCTGAAAGCT
>DASXSW010000427.1:0-10826 GCA_036505755.1 Binatia bacterium
GACGATGGTCGGACTCGATGCCGATCGTTTCGCGCGGCGTTATCCGAGGGAGCTTTCCGGCGGGCAGCGCCAGCGCGTCGGTGTCGCTCGCGCGCTCGCTGCCGACCCGCCGGTGATTTTGCTCGACGAGCCGTTCGGTGCGCTCGATCCGATCACCCGGCGGGAAATCCAGCAGGAGTTCAAATCGCTGCAGCAAGAGCTCGGCAAAACCATGGTGTTTGTCACCCACGATATCGCCGAGGCTTTCGTCCTGGCGACTCGGATCGCCCTGCTCAAAGACGGGGAAATGATCTTGCTAGGCCCGCCGGCGGAATTGATTCAGTCCCACCATCCTGAAGCGCGCGCCTTCGCGCAATGCTTTCATGACAGCCAGAGCGTCGGGAGCCCGGCGTGACCTTGTTGGATTTTTTTTCACGCAACAGTGCGGAGCTCATCACGCTGACTTTCGAGCATTTGTTTCTGGTCGTGGTTTCGACCGGTATCGCGATTCTCATCGGCGTTCCTCTCGGAATTCTTCTCACCCGCAAGCCGGCGCTCAGCAAACCGGTCCTCGGCTTCGCCAATATCATGCAGACGGTGCCGAGTCTCGCGCTGTTCGGTTTTTTGATTCCGCTGAACGTTTACCTGTTTCACGTAAAGATTCTCGGCGGCATTGGTGCTCATACGGCCATCGTCGCGCTGGTGTTATACGCGCTGTTGCCGATCATTCGAAACACCTTTATCGGAATCAGCAACGTCGATCCCGCCATTCGCGACGCCGGGCGCGGTATGGGCATGACCGACCGGCAGTTACTTTTTCAGGTCGAGCTGCCACTTGCCCTTGGCGTGATCATCGCGGGAGTGCGCGTCGCCACCGTCATTTGCGTCGGCACTGCGACCATCGCCGCGGCCATCGATGCCGGCGGTTTGGGGCGCTATATTTTTCGCGGTCTCAGGGCCAACGACAACGTGCTGATTTTGGCCGGCGCAGTGCCGGCGGCATTGATCGCCGTGGCCGCCGATTTGCTGCTTGGATACGTCGAGCGGGCGATTCAATTTGGCGGAGCGATCCAGTGGCGTTCGAAGAAATTGCTCTGGTCCGGCGCGGTGTCGCTGTTGCTTATTTTTGGGGTCGTCAGTTTTTTCCTTCGTGGACCCGCGGGGCGTATCAAGGTTGGCTCCAAAGACTTCACGGAACAAGTGATTTTGGGCGAGATCCTCGCGCAGGCCATCGAAGGAAAAACCGGTTTGCAAGTCATTCGCCGTTTCGATCTCGGTGGAAACCTTGCCCACGAAGCACTTGTCACCGGCGAACTCGATCTCTACGTCGAATACACCGGCACGGCTCTGCTGGCGATTCTAAAAAGCCGACCGCTGACCGATCCGGAGGAAGTTTTGCGACGCGTCAGAGCGGAATACGCGACCCGATTCAAGCTTGACTGGACCGAGCCACTCGGCTTCAACAACACCTTCGCCATCCTAGTGCGCGGAGAGGATGCGAAGAGGCTCGGCTTGAAAACTATTACCGATGCGTCGAGGGTTGCGCCCCAATGGCGCGCAGGTTTCGGTCAGGACTTCATGTCGCGCGTCGACGGTTTTCCCGGCTTTGCGCAAACCTACGCCTTCCATTTTCAGGAAATTCGGGAGATGGATCTGTCTCTTACCTACCGTGCGCTGGCCGAAAAACAGGTCGATCTGATTGCCGGTAACTCGACCGATGGTTTGATCTCCCGCTACGGATTGTTTCAACTGGAAGACAATCGTCATTACTTTCCGCCCTACGACGCCGTGCCGGTGGCTCGCCAAGCGACGCTGCAACAGCATCCTGAGGTTCGTAGCGTGCTGCAGCAGCTTGGCGGAATTCTGACGGTCGATGAGATGAGAAAACTCAATTACGCCGTAGACGGTGAAAAGCGTCAGCCGGGCGAGGTGGCGCGAGAATTCTTGCGCCGAAAGGGCATCTTGAGTTGAGCGTGCCTCGTCAAGGACGACAGACAAAGAGTCGACGATGCAAGGCGCGTTAGTTGCTCATCGGCGCGACTTCCAAGCTACGTCCAAGTATCGACGATCAGTTGCTTAGAAATGAGATGAAGGGTGGCAAGATTTCAAACCTCGGGGGCTTTTCGCGCCCTCCGCTATCCTGACTATTTTTGGTTCTGGTCCAGTTATTTTGTTTCCAACGTCGGTTCGTGGATGCAGGGCATCGCGCAGGGGTGGCTGCTCTTCGAATTGACTTCCTCACCGTTCTATCTTGGCCTGTTCAGTTCGCTGCGGATGGTGATGCTGGTGAGTTTTTTTATTCTCGGCGGCATCATGTCCGATCGGATCGATCGGCGGAGGGTGATGCTTGCCATTCAATGGATCTCGGCTCTAACCGCTCTCGGTTTGGCGGTACTGGTATCCACCCATTCGATCCGCGTCTGGCATATCTTCGTGCTCGGCGCGATCACCTCGACGAGCTGGGCATTTGAACAGCCCGTGCGCCAGGCGCTGCTCCCGCAATTGGTCAAGCGCGAGGATCTGGTGAATGCGCTGGCATTGAACGCGGTGACGTGGAATGGCGCCGGGTTGCTGGGTCCAAGCCTGGTCGGCGTATTGGTTCCCTATATCGGCATCGATGGTTGTTTTTATGTCAACGTCGTCAGTTATCTGGCGGTGATCGGGGCGTTGCTGCGCATGCATGTGCCCGCTCTCAACGACCACACCCGATCGAGCGTGATTCAAAGCCTGGCTGACGCCTTCGGTTACGTGCGGCGAGAAAAAATTATTGCGACCTTCCTTTCGGTTTCGGCGATTTTCAATATTTTCGGCCGATCCTACATTACGCTGCTGCCGGTGTTCGCCAAAGATGTGTTGCGCCTTGGCGCTTCGGGTTTCGGTTTTATCTCGGCCGGCCCTGGCCTCGGAACCATCGTCGGATCTTTTACACTGGCAAGCTTGGGGCGAGTGGAAGCTAAACAAGGTCGCATGGTGGCGATCTTGGTCCTATTTTCGGGATGCTTATTCGCGTTTGCCGCAAGCGGTGATGCGCGACTGGCATTCGGCTTGTTGGTCGTGGTCGGGGCCTTAAGCACGGTTTTCGAGACTCTGCTGAATACTTCGATTCAATTGCGCGTCGAAGAAGCTTTCCGCGGCCGCGTCTCCGGGTTCTACGGGCTAACAGGCGGTGGCTTGCGCGAGTTAGGCGGCATGCAGGCCGGCTTTATTGCCGAGTGGACCGGCGCGCCTTTCGCCATAGCGGCGGGCGCGGTTGTCCTGGTGATCGTCGGCTATGCGTTTCTCGGTTCGAGACTCAAGAATTTTGCCGAGTAGCGGAGTGTGATATCCATCAGCCGAGGTAAACGGAGATGAAACGGATACCCTTTCGGATCGGCGTCGTTTTGTGGGTTTGTTCGGTCGCTCTCCCGCTTCATGCGCAAAAGCTCGAGCGTGCGGTCCTGGCCTTCGGCTCGACAGGTCCGAACCTGACACCGTTTTGGGTAGCTCGCGAAGCCGGGTTGTACCGCCAGTATGGAGTCGATGTCGACGTCGTGTTTTTTCGCGGCAGCACCATCGCGATCAACGCGCTGGCGACTAAGGACGCTCACTTCGGCGCCTTCGGCGCGAGCTCTTCAGTGCTCGCCAAGCTCGGTGGCATGGATACCGTGCTGATCGCTACAGCGACTCCCGGTTTGTTGTTTTATCTTGTCACCAAAAAAGAGATCAAAAACGCTGCCGATCTGAAAGGAAAGAGAATCGGCGCCAGCCGACCCGGCACGGATTCGGATCTAGCGGCCCGGGTGGCGGTGCAAAAACTAGGACTCAGCGAAAAGGACGTTAGCATCATCAGCATGGGAACCGACACCGAACGGTTATCCGCGATGACCCAGGGAGTCGCCGATGCCACGGTGGTGACCATTGGTGGCTACGTCGCGGCGCAAAAACTGGGTTTCCACTATTTGATAGATCTATCTCAAGCCAACGTTCCCTATGAGGCGGCGTCGATGATCACCACGCGCACGCTGATCAAAGAGAATGCCGACATGGTCGGCAAATTCGTCAAAGGTTTTGTCGCGGCGATTCAGTACGCCCAAACCCACCGGGAAGTCACGCTGAAAGTCCTCAGCAAATACATGCGTACGGCGGACCAGGAAATTCTTAACGCGAGTTACGACTACTATGTCGGTCGTGTGATTCCGCGCACGCCCTACGTCAGTGAGAAAGGTTTACAGGCCGTAATCGACTTTATCCGACAGCGCAACCCGCAGACGCAGAACGTCAAGGCTCAAGACTTCATGGACAACCGATTCATCAAGGAGTTGGACGAGAGCGGTTTTATCAAATCGCTGTATGCTAAATGAGCCAGCGGATCCTCATTTTTGGCTGTTGCGGATGAGTTGCGCGTAAAAGCGCACGCAGCGATCATAATCCTGAATTGAAATTCTCTCGTCAATGCCATGGTAACGTTTGGTATCTTCCGGCCGGAGCGTGATCGGTAGAAAACGATAAATGTTCTTCGTCAAGGCCGAATAGTGTCTCGAATCGGTTGCGGCGATCAGTAGCGAAGGCGCGACGATCGCTTCGGGGGCGATTTGTCGGATCGTCCGATGGAGCAAGGTAAAGCTCGGCGATTCGATATCGGATACGCTTGAAGGTTCCATGCGGACAGGCAGGGGAGTCAATTGCACCTTCGGATCATCGATTGCTTTACGCACGTGCTCGATGGCGCCGGCGATGGTTTCGCCGGGCAATATACGCAGATTGAGCACCGCGGCGGCTCTAGTTGGCAAAACGTTCTCCTGGACGCCCGCGTGGATAATCGTTGGCGCCAATGTGGTGCGGATCGCGGCGTTAGTGAGCGGCGACGCCGCCAATTGCTTTCTAACGAGGGGCTCGAAGAGCCAGAGGTTGGCTAGTACTAATCGTTTTGACCAAGTCATCTCCGGTCCAAGGAATTCGAGCAACTGGCGCGTCGGACCATCGAGCCGGGAAGAAAAGGGCGAGGCGCTGAGTTTGTGCAGCGCGCGGCTCATGACCCCGATTGCCGTGTCGGCGGGCGGCATGGAACTATGACCTCCAGGAGTTTCTATCGTTAAGCGCAAAGTCAAATAGCCTTTTTCGGCAATCCCGATCAGTGCGACCGGCGACGAGACGCCAGAAATAATTCCGTTAAGGATATTCAGGCCCTCGTCGAGCACGAATTCCAACTGGACTCCACGAGAGCGCAGCGCCGCCGCGATGTTCGCCGCACCGTTATTTCCGCCGACTTCTTCGTCATGTCCAAAGGCGAAATAAATGGTTCGTTGGGGCTCGAATCCGCTCGCTAGCAAATTTTCAGCGGCCTCGAGAATGGCCAAGACACTGCCTTTGTCATCCATCGTGCCACGACCCCAAATGTAGCCGTCGGCCACCTGCCCGGAAAAGGGTGGGTGACGCCACGATGATTCCGTTGCCGGGTCCACTGGTACAACATCCATGTGGGCCATCAGTAATACCGGTTTCAGCCGTTCGTCTTTGCCTTTCCAACCGTAGAGCAGACTATGCCCGCCGATTGTTTCTTTCGATAGGACTTTGTGAACCCTTGGAAAAGATTTGATGAGGAAATCCTGAAAGCGTTGGATCTCGCCGCTCTCAGGTCCGGAGCCCAGTTGATTTGTGATGGTTCGATATTGAATTGCCTCTGAGAGCCGCGAGATGGCATCGCGGCTGAGGCTGCTTTGCTGGATCCGTGGAGTATTTATTTGACGGGAAGGAAAGTTCAGCGTTCGGACGACGATGACACCAAGAAGAATGCAAAAAACTCCCAGAAGGGCCAAAGAAGCCTTTTTCATCGTCGCCGACCGAATCGAATCAGAGTGGTAGCAAGTACATCGCGTAACTGCAAATTGGACAGGCGATCGAGCAGTTGATTTGACAAGATTGAGTCCGTCCGATAGTTTTTCGGCAGCGAAGTCGATTTCACAAGCTTGGAGGCACAATGAGCGATTTTTATACCGCGTGGTTAGAACGGTCAAAAAACAATCAAAAGATAGTCGACGAAGCGCCGCGAGTGGCGCGCGGAAAAGATCTTAAATGGGTGCGCACGCCGCAGGATTACAAGGCCGCCTTGATGATCGCGCCTGAAACGGGTTTTCCCACCGGAGGTAGCTGTCTCATGCGAGCCGAAATCCCCGCCGGTTGGCATACAGGAAAGCATTCGCACGGCGAGGAGGCCATCTACATAGAAAGCGGCGAAGGGTTCATGATTCTCGACGACAAACGCTACGATTTTTTCCCCGGCACGATTTTTCATATTCCCTATCGCTCGACGCATCAGCTGTTCAATTCCGGCAAAGCGCCGGTCGGTTACCTGTCCGGCTTGGCCTGGCATCTTGAAGCCGACGTTTACATGGGCAAGATCGAGCAGCTCGGAGAATGTGGGGAAAACGATGCTAAAGTATTGGCGGCATTTCCAAAAGAGGAATCGCAGAACTGGCCCGAGGATGGACGGCGCATTTCGATGCATCAGAACCAGCAGGAAAAATCCGATGAATCGAAGCACGGCGCAACTTATTTTCTGATGGGTCGCAGCGGTAAACAGAATGGCTTCAAGGCAACCGGCGTGGCGATCAGTTCGATCTTCGTCGATCTAGCGCATACCAAGAGCCACAGCCACGCGCATCCGGAAGCGTATCTCTACGCGCTCGAAGGCGACGGATACTCCGAAATCGGCGGGAAGCGGTATGACTGGAATCAAGGCGATGCCGTGCACGTGCCTCCGGGGATGCTGCACCACCAGCACTTCAATCCCTATGATAAAGACATGAAAGAGCTTCGCTTCGAGTTCGGTGTGCGCTACTGGTTCGTCGATCAGTGGAAAGGCTATGTCACAGTCGACAAGCACCTGAAGGCGACGACGCATATGGTCGATTAACCAGTTTTGGCGCTATTTGGGTAAGAAAAGCGAGCTAACCGATGATTGCCTCGCTTTTCTTGATTCTGACGCGTATCTCATATTTTGTTTGATCCGCCGGCCAAATTTTTGATGGAGGAACGGGCAACCGCGCGGGGAAATTCTCCAAGCATTTCTTGCAACCCGGATGGATATCTTTTATAGATTCAGCTGATGGCGGACGTGCGCAGCATAAGAAACGGCGAATCGAAAATGATGCTCGGCTTCATCGTGCGCCGGTGCGCGGCCGATATCGGCCACACGCCTACAGCGGTTGAGTTTGCCAAGTGGGCCAACGGGCAATATCAGAGCGGCAAGCGCTTTTGCCTGTTCGGCAAGGAGATCTCGCCGACGGTCGCCAAAATCATGTTCAGTCAGCCGGGCCGATTAGTTAGTGTCAGCCCGGAAGGCTTGGCAAGAATCTCGAAGTCCAACGGTCGCTAAATCAAATTTTCACTTATCATTCTAATAGCCCAATCGCGCGTCTGATTTTTCGTTGCCGAGAAAAAATCGGATCACAAAGAATCCCAGCAGCAACAGGGTAACTAACCATAGTAGAAAAATCACCGCACCTGCCCACCAATTGCGCGGCAACTTATCCCTCGTCGCTGCCGCTTTCGCCCGACATTCTGTTAAAACGTCCGGCGGTATCATTCTAAGAGCAAAGTAAATTCCGATGGGAAGTAGCAGCAGATCATCGAGATAACCAATAATTGGAATTGGGTCTGGAATCAGATCGATTGGGCTCAGCGCGTACGCGACGATGCATACGACAAAGACTTTGGCATACCACGGCGTACGCGGATCGCGGGCAGCGAGATAAAGAGCGAAGACTTCCCGCTTCAGTGCGGCGGCTTTTGCTTTTAACCTGTCAAATCTCACGCGATTATTCTCGCGGGGAGGCCCGAGATTCGTCGTTGCTCCGTTCGATTCGTCTTGTTATGCTTTGACACACTAGCATGAATTCCCGCCAGGTTTGCATCGTCGGGGGCTTCACCGTGAAGTTCAATTGGAGTTTTCTGAAGATATTTTCTTTTGGTTTTCTCCTTTTATTCGCCACGGCGGCGGCCGCCCAAGGGAAAGCGGAAAAGGATAAGATTCGCATCGGCTATGCAGCGCGTGCGGTAACTCACTCTCTTCCGTTTTTGGCGCAGGAAGCCGGGTTTTTCCGCGACGAAGGACTGCAAGTGGAAGTAGTTCGTACTTCCGGTGCGGTATCACCGATGGCACTGCTTTCGGGCGATACGGATTTCGCGACCATGTCCGCGTTTCTGATGATTCCAGTCGCGGCGCGGACGCCGGACGTCGTCATGCTCGGCGGGCTGACGCGTTACGCCAGCATGACACTGGTGAGTCATCCGGAAATCCGCAGCGCCAAAGAGTTGATTGGCGGCGTCATCGGTCTGCAAAGGCCGGGAGACGCGTACGAGAAGAACGCGAGGTCGGCGCTGCAACACCTCAGGTTGAATCCCGATAAAGACGTCAAATTTCTTTACCTGGGAACCAACGATGCGATGTGGATTGCTCTGGAGGCGCGCAGGGTGACAGCGACCATGCTGTCGCCGCCCGCGACTCTATTTGCGCGCAAGGCGGGCATGAATTTCTTGGTGAATCTTGCGGACCTCAAGATTGAGTATCAAGGCTCGACCTTTACCACGCGGCGATCGGTGGTGAAGAGCTATCCCAATCTGGTCTATCGAACCATGCGCGCGATGGTGCGAGGCATTCATCACTTCAAGACCCGCCGCGAAGAGACGTACCGGATTCTCGGCAAATTTCTCGGCACCAAGGATCGCGAGGCGTTAGAAGAGTCGTGGAACTACGGCGCTGATATTCCATCGAAGCCTTACGCCGTCGATAGCGCGGTTCAAGCGGTGATTACCCATCTCGCCGAGGGCGATGCCAAATTCGCCAAATACAAGCCTGCAGATTTCATCGATTCCGGACCTTTGGCAGAAATCGATAAGAGTGGCTTTATCGATAAGTTGTATGCGAATCAGCGAAAATAAAAGTTTGGGCGTGTTAAAGCCGTACGTGCTGGAACACCCCCTCACCCTTCCCCTATCCCCCACGAAGACGTGGTGGAGAGCGGAAATTGCTGGCTGCTTTGATCCAACGCATGTTCGAATCCCGGCCCGCCAGCCGAGCGCTTTGAGACCATCGAGATGATTCGTGATCGAGACACGGGACAGTTTCAGCTAGTCGCCGATTTTAATCCGCAAGGAGATCAGCCTCAGGCTATCGCAAAGTTGGTCAAGGGCCTCGAGGTGAGCCGACGGCATCAGGTTCTTCTCGGCGTGACCGGTTCGGGCAAGACGTTCACGATGGCGAACGTTATTGCCAAGGTCAACAAGCCTGCGCTCGTGATCGCGCCTAACAAGACGTTGGCCGCACAACTGTATAACGAATTTCGCGATTTGTTTCCGGAAAATGCCGTTCGCTACTTCGTCAGTTATTATGATTATTACCAACCGGAAGCTTATGTGCCGTCGACGGATACCTATATAGAAAAGGATGCGTCGATCAACGATGAGATCGACAAGCTGCGCCATTCGGCGACCAAAGCGCTGCTTGAACGGCGCGATACGCTCATCGTCGCCAGCGTGTCGTGCATTTACGGTCTCGGGTCGCCGGAAGCCTATTTTGAAATGATGGTGTACCTCGAAGAGGGTACGATCATCAATCGCGACCAAATGCTGCGCAAGCTGGTGGATATCCAATATCAGCGCAGCGACTATGATTTTCATCGTGGCACTTTTCGCGTGCGCGGTGACATCGTTGAAGTATTTCCCGCCTACGAGGACCGTTCGGCATTGCGGATCGAGTTCTTCGACGAAACCATCGAATCGATCAGCGAGATCGATCCGATCCGGGGAAAGATGCTTCGGCGGGTCGACAAGGCAACGATCTATCCGGCGAGTCATTACGTAACCGGCGAAGATCGCATGAAACAGGCGGTTCTCGGCATTCGGCAGGAGCTCAGAGAACGGCTCAAGGAGCTGCGCGACGAACACAAACTGTTGGAAGCGCAGCGCCTGGAGCAAAGAACGCTGTACGACTTGGAGCTTCTAGAGGAGATGGGGTTTTGTCCCGGCATTGAGAACTATTCACGCCACTTGACCGGACGACAGCCGGGCGAGCCGCCGCCGACGCTCCTCAGTTATTTTCCGAGTGATTTTTTGCTTTTCATCGATGAGAGCCACGTCACGGTACCGCAGATCGGCGGCATGTATCGCGGTGACCGTTCACGCAAGGAAACTTTAGTCGAATATGGTTTTCGACTGCCCTCTGCGCTGGACAATCGGCCGCTCAATTTCGACGAGTTCGAAGGCATGTTGAACCAAACCATTTACGTGTCGGCGACGCCGGCGAACTACGAATTGGAAAGGAGCGAAGGTAACGTCGTTGAGCAACTGATTCGCCCGACCGGATTGATGGACCCAGCCATCATCGTCCGGCCGGCGCGCAGTCAAGTGGATGATTTGCTGGATGAGATCCGCAAGCGAGTGGAGCGCAAGGAACGAGTACTGGTTACTACATTGACCAAGCGAATGGCCGAGGACTTGACGGAGTATTACCAGGATTTGAACGTCAAAGTGCGCTACCTTCATTCCGACATCGAGACCATCGAACGAGTCGAGATCATCCGCCAATTGCGTATGGGACAATTCGATGTGCTGGTCGGCATCAACCTGCTGCGGGAAGGATTGGATTTACCCGAGGTCTCGCTGGTGGCAATTCTAGACGCTGACAAGGAAGGTTTTCTACGTTCGGATAGGTCGTTGATTCAGACCATCGGCAGGGCGGCGCGCAATGTTTACGGCACCGTTATTCTTTATGCCGATGCAATAACCGACTCGATGAAGCGGGCGATCGATGAAACCGAGCGGCGCCGCCGTTTGCAGGGGACATTTAATCGAAAGCATGGGATCACGCC
>DASXSW010000428.1:0-4386 GCA_036505755.1 Binatia bacterium
GGAATATTGCCGTCCGGACTGAAAACTTTCCAGGTGGAATCGTAGGAAGCCGCAGCATGGTCACGCTCCACCTTCCCCCATTCCATCAGGATCCTCACGGCGCCTTCTTTGTCCTCCCGAATGAAACGGTTTGCTCGCACCATGGCCTTTACCACCTTCTTAACCTCGTCCGGCTTATCCTTGATCGTTTTGAGATTGGCGCCAATGCCGATGAACGGGAAACTAAAAACCTCGTACGCCCTGAGCAGCACGTTGAATCCCATCTGTCTTCCCAGGGCATCGCCCGGCGGGGCAATGACTGCTACATCCACCAGACCTTCCTTCAACCCGGCAAGGCGCGCTCGGTCCGGCCCCAAGGCGATAAATCTGAGATCTTTTTCCGTGTCCAGGCCGAAAGATTTCAACATCATGCGACCCGCTACCTCGTCCGTGCCGCCGAAGTTGCCGATCCCGACGGTCTTTCCTTTCAGCTCTTTGCCAGATTTGTATTCAGGCCTGGCAACCAACGCGTGGGTCGAACCATCCAGCAAGCTCGCGAGCGCGCGCATGGGCATGCCCCGAAGCGCGCCGCGCACGACCGAGCCGAAGAGCAGAGTATAGCCAATATCACCGGTCACCAGGGCGGTTATAATATTCGGCACGTTCATGCGGATAATCTCTATGTCCAGCCCCTCGTCTTTGAAAAAACCCTTTTTCAAAGCTACTCCGGATGGGAGAAAGGACATATTCGGGTTCGTTACCGAGATGCGTATTTTGTCCGCGCCTCCGACCTCCTTGACTGGCACGCAGCTGACTAACAAGATGAACAGCCAAGAACCGATTTTTTTCACGGCAAACTCCCGGTTAGCTCGCGGCTTTCCAAACGTCGCCCATTTGGCTCTTGACGCCGCGCTTGCCGAGCTCTTCTTCGAAGATGGCGCGAATCTTCGGATCTTCATCTTCGTATTCGATTTGATCGCCGCCCGTTTTAACGCTCTCCGAGGTTCCCCATTGTTTTCGTAAACCGGGAAATTTTCTGCTGCTGAAAGGCTTCAGGGCCAGGTATCGAGCCGGTTCGCCACCAATGTTGAAATGCTGATGAAACCAGCGCTCAGGCGGAACGAGCAAACTTCCCGCCTTCCAGTTGTACCGTCTAATATCGTCGCCTTCGCGCCATACCATCGAGAAACCCTCACCCTTTAGAATTATCACGTGGGCGCCGGCGCCGTGGCGATGAGCTTTTTTGTACGTACCAACCGGAAACTGGGAGATATGTGCCGACATGACGTTGTTGGACATCTCGATCATCAGCATCCTGCCGCCGGCGCCGCGCTCTTTTCGTTCCGGCAGTTCGTAACTGCGCACGTCGCGGATAAAGTTCGTATCGTGGAAGCCTTCGCCGGGGATCTTGGCTTGGCCGCTAAAAAAATCCTCTTCGCCGGCGTAGCGGTCGGTAAAGCGATAGTCGCAGTTAAAGACGAAATCGATATTATGATAGAGATTCAGCACCGTCGGCGCATTGGTCATTGCCAGAAGCCTAACCGGTTTGTCGCCCTGCCCGTTGAAGTGCTGGTACCAAGCGTTGAGGGGCGGCGAAAACAGCGCGCCTTCGCCCCACTCGAAGGTTTGTTTCTTGCCGTCCTCTTGCCACACCGTCGTCGCGCCGCGCCCGCTGACGACAAAGATCAGCTCTTCGAACATATGCTTTTGCGGTTCTAGAAATTTGCCCGGCGCGATCTCGCAGATGTAGCAATCATTGATTCCCTCCGAGCCATCCAAATTGAGGTATACGCCGCGGCCGCCCATCCGGGGCCAGGGATTAAGCTCCACGGCGTTAATGTCTTCGATGTGAAATCCGCGCACCGCCGGCACGCCTTCCCTTTCCAAAAACTTTTGGTACGTGGTTTTTGCGCCCAATTCATTGCCGGGACGTTTGAGATCCGGTGTAATCATAGGATTTCCTTTCGTTGAAAAATTCTGCGGCAGCACGCTGACTCGCGTCCTATTGGCGCTTGTAATACGTCTCCTTGCAGCGGGTCAAGACGTGTCACGCTGCGTCATGCCAATCCGATTCGCTCCTGATGCGCAACTTGGTCGTCATTGTCTCCAATCGGTTGATTTCACCATCGTAGGGCAGTACCTGGCGATGTATTGCGATTCGCAACAGGGCATTTGGATTCCCTCAAGTAAAAATTTTTCTTGACGTTTTTCGGAATTTAAGTACCCTAGGGGCCTATAGTAGATCACCGGGTCCGCCCCCATCCAGCGACCGGATCATTGATCTCTCCCGCGAAACGCGTGGCCCCTTAAGGTAACAAAGCAGAACTCGCCCAAGCCGCCGCGTAATATTGCGTCGTTGATCCGGCCATTTAGTGACCCGTGAAAGTTATCGATCTAGTACAGATGATGATCGATCAGGCTCCCGGATATTATGCTCGTGCCTTGCGAGTCATCGGTCAGGATCTGGCCGATCTGATCCCGGAAAACCTGACGATCGAGCTGCAAGGCGACAACTTCATAGCCCAAGGGTTGTGCACCAAAAGTAGAATCGAGGAGCGGAATCCAGCCACACCATGGGCGATCCTAAGCAGGCTTTGCAACACGCTGTTTGGCAATATATTTAGGACTTCGGGGCGTGAGCCTGATTTGGAATTTGTGCCTTTCAGCCGCACCTACAATGCCCACGACATCGAGCGCTTAGACAAACAGGGCACCAGACAGCGGAGCGTCGCCAGCATGCCTGACATTTATAGCCTTAGCGAAAGGCTTCGCACTATTGGCAAGGTGATAGATGCCCACAACGGCCGCATTGTAAGAATCTTCAAAGACTTGCATCAAATCATCTTCGAATACCAAGACGCCGCCGGGACTGCGCGCAAAGAAGAGCTCAGCAATACCGAGCTTTACCAGCTGCAACAACGCTACGCGGCAGAGCGGGGTGGCTCGAATCCGCCTGTCTCGGCTAAGGGATAAACCGGCGTGCGCTGCCGCCCTTTATTTCCGTTTTCTGGGTCTCTCATTCCTATTTTGGTAAATTGCCGCCGCGCTCCACCGACTGCGTTCCCGATCGCGCGCGGGGGCCAGGATGCGACCAAGGTTCCCTATTCGCCTCAAGTCCAGAGCCTATCGGCCGATTACAGACTATTGTGAAACTGTCCAAAACATTCAGCGTGAAGTCGAATGAGCCCGCCGGTTATTACGACCGCGCTCTGAGAGCGATCGGCCAGGACCTCGCCGACTTGTTCCCGCAACAGCTCGAAATTGATTATCACGGAGATAATTTTGCGGCTCGCGTTCGCTGCGACCGCAAAAGATCGGAAAAGAAAAGCCCGCAGCCTCAGAAATCAGGGTTGCGAAACGTCTTCCACAAACTCGCGACTTATGAATTAGGTAAGCCGGCGGAGGGAGCTGAAATTGTAACCTTTGCGCGGACCTACAGTCCCGACGACATCACCCGGCTGAACGAAAGCGGACTTCACCGTCGCACACAAGCCGGCAAGATCCCCGATATTCACCAGCTTGGGGAAATACTTCGTACCATCGGCAGGATCATCGACGCCGATGAAGGGCGGTTGATTAAGATCTTCAAAGATCAGCGCGGTATTGCATTCGAGTATGTGGAAAAGAGCGGCGCGACACGCAAAGCAGAAATGACGCTTTCGGACCTATATAAGATACAAAAGGACTACTATCAGAAGCGCATCGATACCCATAGCGTCGATCCCTGGAAGGGGCACAATTGAATCCGCACAGTGAAGGATTCGGATTTCAGCGAAAGAGTATCGGTCAGCGCCGCTGCGCTGTGGCGCGACCTCGATAGCGGGAGCTCGAAGCGATAGCTATGGCAGTCGCAGTTTTGGATCGAGGGCGTCGCGCAACGAATCGCCGAAAAGATTGAAGGCGAAAACCGAAAGACTGATGGCGAGCCCGGGGTAAATCGCCATCCAGGGGGCCCGTTCGGCGAACTCGACGGCGGCGCCGCGCAGCATAAGACCCCAGGCTGCTTGCGGTTCCGTTACGCCGAGACCGAGGAAGGAAAGCGAGGCCTCCAAAAGAATCGCCTGACCGAGAAACGCCGTCAGCATGATCAGATAGGGCGCCATGACATTGGGCATCATATGGCGAACGATGATGTGCAACGGACCGAAGCCGAGAGCGCGCGCGGCTTCGACAAACGGCATCTCACGCAAAGCGAGGGCGCTGCTGCGCACGACGAGAGCGCAGCGCGGCACCATCGGAACGGTGATGGCGAAGATCACATTCGTTATTCCGGAGCCGAGCAACGAAACAACCACCAGCGCCAAAATGACCAATGGAAACGACAAAAGCAGATCCATGAAACGTTGGAGCACGAGATCGATCTTGCCGCCGAAATAGGCGCTGGTCACGCCGATGAGCGCTCCAAGG
>DASXSW010000429.1:0-3606 GCA_036505755.1 Binatia bacterium
TCCGCCTGATCTGCTCTTATCACCCGAGCCAACAAAACACGTTTACCGGTAAACTCACCAAGCCGATGTTCCAAAGCATTTTCGATCAGGCACGGGCGGCCATGGAAAACGAGTAGGCAGTAAGCATAACAGCTACGAAGGACAATGCCTTGCTACCCACCGCAATCTGCTTACTGCCTACAGGTGCCGTACGAAGGTTTAACATTGAACCGTTTCAATACCGGTTGTACGGCCTGACCGAAGTTCAAGAAGGCACCGGGCCGAAGCATCCATCGATAGCATTGGAGTTTTCAACGGGGAACTGCGCCTGGAAGACGACCAGCAGGTCAACAGGGGAGGCAGCCTAAGAATTAAGATTGACCGGCAAGGTGAAGGCAAACTTAGCTCCCTCATCCGGCCGGCTTTCCGCCCAGATCTTGCCGCCGTGCGCCTGCACGATCATTTTACAGATCGCCAGCCCCAATCCCGTGCCCTTGTGTTCAGAAGTTCTTCCGCTTGCGGTCTGTTTATATTTCTCGAAGAGGTTGCCGATCTCCTCGGGCGCGATGCCGATGCCCGTGTCTTTTACCCAGACGGTGGTTTCGGTGTGGCTCCAATCCGCGCCCAATTCCACCGCACCATCGGCCGGCGTGAATTTCAGTGCGTTACTGACCAAATTGCCGAGGACTTGTTCCAGGCGACGCCGATCGCCGCGAATCGGTTGAGGCGTCGCGCCGACTTTTTTGCACAACAAGATTTCTCGGTCTTTGGCGACGATTTGATAATTATCAAGTACGGCATCGAAGAGCTCTTCAACCTCGATCGGTTCCAAGTTGAGATCGATATGACCTGCCTCGAGCTTTGACACGTCGAGGAAATCGTTCACCAGGCTGACCAATTGGCGCACGGTTTCGACGACTTTGCCGAGCCATTTCTTCTGGTCATCGGTGACCGGACCGAACACGCTGTCGGTCATCAATTCGCTGACGCCCATCACCTGATTCAGCGGCGAGCGCAAATCGTGGGCGATCATGGCGGTAAAGTCGCAAATTTCTCGGTTGGCTCTTTCCAATTCGTCGGCCTGGGATTTGATCTGTGCATAAAGCTGGGACTTGTGAATGGCCATCGCCGCTTGGCTGGCTAGGGTGGTCAAAAATTCGATTTCTTCGGAAGCGAATTCGTGCGGTTCTCGCGTCAGCAGAACCAAGACTCCCAAGACTTCGTCCTTGACGACGAAGGGGATGCCGAGGTACGCGATGACACCTTGCTTCCGGTAGAACTCGCGGTCGAGAATTCTCGGATCGGTTTGCACGTTGTTGGAGACGACGAAAATTTTGCTTTCCACCGCGATTTGAACCAACAAGGGAAGCCGCTTCAGCTCGCGGCGCAGCCATTCGTCTCGGTCGATGTTCAAACATGTCGTCCGTTCCAATTTCCCGGTATCGGTGTTTTTGAGCCAGATCTGCACGGCTGCGTAAGGCAGCAGGTCGACGATTTTCGCCATCAGCGCTTCGAGCACGACGTTGAGCTCCAGGCTCGAGCTGGCCGCGGTGATTTCGTGGAGGGTGCGGATACGATTATGGTTGCGTCGGGCCCGTTCCTCGGCTTCGCGGCGCTGGGTGATATCGATCATGACGCCGCGCAGCTTGGCCGCTTTGCCGTTTTCGACGACCACGGACACTATGTCACCGAGCCATACGATGCGCCCGTCGGCGGCGATCATTCGATACTCGAAACGGTGCGGCCGTTTTTCTTCGGTGGCCTTGACGCAGTAGCGAACGGCCCACTCGCGGTCCTCGGGATGAATATGATCGGACCAGAAACGAGGCTCTTCGATCCAGCTCTGCATGGGATAACCCAAGATGCGCTCGGCATCGTCGCTGACGAATGTGAAGCGAAATGTTTTGGCATCGGCTTCCCACACGATGCCGTCAATGGAATGAATCAACTCGCGGTACTGTTGTTGACTGCGGCGGAGCGCCTCCGCGGCGCGCTCGTGCGCCGTGACATCTTTGAAGCTTACCACCGCCCCGGTCGTCTCGCCGCGCTCGACGATCGGGCTGATCAAGTATTCGGCGGGGAAGCTGGTGCCGTCGTTACGCCAGAACAACGCCTGACCTTCGCGGCTCGATTGTGTCCCGGTCGCCGCGAACAGAGGGTTGGCGCCGGACAATCCCGTTCTGTCGACCTGGGCAGTTTGCAGCAGTTCTTGGATCGGCCTGCCGATCATTTCCTGGATCTCGACACCGAACGACTTCGCCGCGACAGGATTGGCAAAGGTTACCCGTCCTTCGCGGTTCAAGCCATAAATGCCTTCGCCGACAGAGTTCAAAATCAGCTCGTTTTGCGCGGCGGCTTTCTCCACGAAACGCCAGGCGATGATGCTGCCGACGCCCTGAAACAAAATAAAAAACGCGTGGATTCCGGCCCACGTCCAGGGCGCGTTCAGCGCTGCCGCGTGGTTAAAGACTTCTTCGGGCCAGAGCGTTCCGACGATCCCGTGATGGATCGCTACGTACCCGACGGCGAGGAGATAGGGTACCCAATCCTGATACAGTGCTAGAAATACCAGCATAACGAAAAAGTGAAAGTGCAGTTCTATGTAGCCGCCGGAAAGGTGCACGAGAATAGCGGATGAGCTGATCAGTCCGAAGCTGACCGCAGACGCGCGAAGCGTTCGGCTGCCCTTGCCGGACGAGCCGACGAGCGCGAACAGCGCGATTATTAAACCTTCGAACACAGTGTGAAGCACGGTACCGTCACGGAAAACGGCCCCGATGCTTAGTTCCCAGCTGTAGCCTGCGATCGGACCGATGGCGGCAATAACGAAGGCATGAAACCAGGCAAGCCCGGTCAAAAACCGGTGCCGCGCACACCACACATCCTGCGGCAGCGAAC
The DNA here is from genome assembly GCA_036505755.1 of Binatia bacterium. Lineage (GTDB taxonomy): Bacteria > Desulfobacterota > Binatia > UBA9968 > UBA9968 > DP-20. Next base: position 2,878 of record DASXSW010000429.1, read on the forward strand.
GGCCCACAGGTACCACCGACCACAGTCGGCGGAGGAAGCTGGGAATGGGCACTCGTCTATTATTGACGGTCATCGGGCGTCTCGTCTCGATCTGTTGAGTGCGCTGGATGCTGGGTCGACCTCCATGAACAAAGCAGTCGCGCTGGGAGAACCAGTCGCCGGTTCACTCTCCCCAATAGCCCGGCGGAGATATTCAGCAACCCATATGCCAGGCTCTGCACTAACTTTAAACCGTTAATTTGACTAAATAATTGCTTAATTGCGCAGCGATTCTTAAGTAATTGCAGCCAACGAGTAGCAATTCTGGACATATATGGACAATGGCTCTTTGGAATGCGGTGAATCGACATTCCTCGCGCAGCGGCGTTGCAACAAACCCTGGACGCTTTGCATCGAGAAAAATAATTTGAAATCTACATAAGGGAAGAGGTACATCAAGAATCGACTGAAACAAGAATTCTCGATCTCACTATTTATGGGGCTGAAAGGTACAGAAGACGCAAGTACCCGGCGATGTTTGTCAGCAGAATTACCGGCGCATGCTTACTGCCTAAAGGTGCCGTACGAAGGTTAACATTGAACCGTTTCAATACTTATTGTAGGGACTGACCGAGGGGGCCGTGATGAGCGTGAACCCAAGTAGGGACTATTTCGAGATCGAGGCGGAACTTAGGAAGCGGATCGAAGGCGACATTCATTTCGACCGTTACTCTCGGTTGCTCTATTCGA
>DASXSW010000430.1:0-2700 GCA_036505755.1 Binatia bacterium
GGATCTCGTGCAGGAAGTCCGTTCGGTGAAGAGCGCCGAAGAGGTCGCCTTCATCGAGAAAGCCGCCAACATCATCGGTAAAGCCATCGACGCGCTAATCGCGCACTCAAGAGTCGGCGTGCGCGAGAATGAGCTGATCGCCGAGATGCTGCGTGAAATCGTTCGCGAGGGGGGCGAGCCGATCACCATGCTGCTCTTCGGCGCCGGCGGACCCGAAGTTCCCTGGGCACAGCGCGTGTTCACGACCCGGCAGTTGAAGGCAGGTGACTTGATCAACACGGAAGTGGAAGGCAAATACGCCGGCTATATCGCCCAAGCGTTGCAACCAATCTCTCTCGGTCCGAAACCCAAAGATTTGGACAGAATCTTCGACACAACCAAGGTCATCTTCGATAAGATGCTAGAGTTTCTAAAGCCTGGTGTGACGTTCGGCGACGTCGTCAAGTTCTATCAAAACGAAGTGCAAACTACCGGTTACGAGCCCGACGGCGCTCTCATGCACGGCCGCGGGCTAGGCGAAGACGCGCCGATGCTATGGGGGGCGCGCCGGGATTTTCCCGAGAAAGATGCCAAGCTCAAAGAAGGCCATGTCTTCATCCTCAAGCCCGCCGCGAAAAAAGGTTTTATGCGCGACTCCATCCGCGCTGGTGATACGGTTGCCATTGAATCGAGCGGCGCGAGAAGGCTAGGAAAGCGGGAACTGAGGTTCGAGACTGTATGAGCCTTTACCAGACGGTCAATCTCGTCAGTGAAGTCTCGGAATTATTCAACACTCCAATACTCCAGTACGCCAATTTCATTTTCGGAGGTCTCCTATGAGCGATGAAAATTTTAATCCCGACGCACCGCTGCACATTCGCGGCTTGAACCATTTGACCATGCCTGTCAAAGAACGTTATCGCGCCGCGCGCTTCTACATCGTTGTTCTCGGCGGCGAAGCTCATCATGAATCGGCGTCGGATCGCGCTGCTAAAGGCCTTGCTCGTTCGCTCCAAGTCGGCGTCCGCCTTGCGCCTGGCTTCGAAGTCGATCTTTTCGAGCAAAGCTTCGGCCAGCCGCATTGGGACCAGTCCCATCCGCATTTGGCCCTCGATACATCCGCTGAAGACCTGGCCAGATGGACCGAGCATTTCAAGAGATGGCATGTCCCCTTTGTCGGTCCGATGACGCGCGCAGGAACGAAGGGCGCCGAAATTTATTTTAACGACCCGGATGGCAATCATCTGGAGATTCATTGCTCCGACGTGCCGCAACAGCAACGCGAGAAATTTCCCGTCGGTCCGTACGACAAAAGTCACTGCGTCCATAAAGAGGAATGGCCGCCCACGGAATTGGCTGAAGAATCCGAGCGGCTGTTCCAAGCATCACTGGCCCGCATGCGCGAACGAAGAAAACCGCACTGAAAAATATAACGCCGCTCGACACGGTACTTTCCGCAATGGCATTTCGGGCCAAGTGAGAAATCTTCGACGCTCGGCTCGTCTCAACGGCTTGAACGATTTGAACGTTTGGAACCATTTGAACGGAGTAAATCATGCCTGAACTCTACCCTTATCCTCGCTTCTCTCTCGCCGAGCGCGACCGGCGCTGGAAAGCCGTGCGCGCAAAAATGGCCGAGCAAAACATCGACGTCATCGTCACACCGCAAAACACCGGCCACTCGATGGATTTCCAGGCCAACACCCGCTATCTGACGCACTGCGGCGGCGGTGGCGACGCCGACATCGCCGCGGTGTTCCCACTCAACGGCGACGTCACAGCGATTGCGACTTCGGCAAATCCTCGCTGGACCACCACACAAGATTGGACCAAAGATGTCCGCGAAGCGCGACGCGAATACGGCAAGATTACCGTCGAACGTTTGAAAGAACTGAACCTCGAGCGCAGGCGCATCGGCATCACCGGCCTCGGTGAAGTCGAAGGCACGCGCACGCCGGAAGGAACCATTCTACACGGCACGTGGCAGAGGATTCGCGACGCATTTCCCAACGCGGAATTAGTCGATGCCACGCCGATCTTGACCGAAGTTCGCTACATCAAGAGTCAAGAAGAGATTGACGTCCTCACCAAATCGATGGAAATCATCGAGCTTGCCTACCAGGCCGAGATCGAAGCGGCGCGACCGGGTGTCAAAGACTGGGATGTTTGGGCTGCGACGCAATATGCCCTCATGCGCAACGGTTCCGAAATGCCCGTCCACTGCAACTGGGTGTCCGGCAAGAATGCCAAGCGCACGCTGACAAGACCGAGCATGCGGATGCTGGAATTGGGCGATCTGATCATCAACGAAGTGGAAGCATCCTGGATCGGCTACCGTTCCCAGGGAGTGCAACCGGTCTTCGTCGGCAAGGCGAGTCCGGTGCATCAGGAGCTGATCAAGATGCAGCGTGAGATTTTCAATCGCGTCATGGAAAACTTGAAACCCGGTGTCACGGTCAAAGAATTGGCCGAGCTTACCTTGAAGGCCGGCGCGGCCGCCGCGCCGAAATCCGGTCCCGCTGCCGGCGCGCGCGGGGACTTGAATATGCACGGCCGCGGCGCCGGCGACGACGGCCCGATCATCACGGCTCACGCCAAGAGCCCGCGCCAGCTCGCCGTCACGTTGCAAGAAAACATGGCCTTTATTTGCAAGCCCTCGGCGATTTCCGCCGACGGCGAATCGCTCTGCACCTGGGGCGACACGATCGTCATCACGCCCAA
>DASXSW010000431.1:0-9669 GCA_036505755.1 Binatia bacterium
GGAAACTCACGGTTTCCCGGTGTTGCCCGGTTCGATGTTTGTCATGGCCTATCTGGGTGAAACTCCGGTCATGGGGCTTTCGGGCTGTGTTCTTCATGATCCGATTACAGCGTTTGATGCACTTCTGCCCCGATTACTTGCTGGAGAAAAGATCAGGCGCGCCGATATCATGGCAATGGGACATGGTGGGTTGCAGCGAAAGCACGACCATTGACGCAAAGAGAGGATGGAAGATAGAGTATCCAGGATCGTCATCCTCGATCTTCAATCCTCAATCATCGGTTTTGGAAGGGGAAGAGCTATGGACATCTTGCGAACTCTCAAAGAGCGCTGTGATCCCAAGTATGCGGCGTTAGTCGTCGTCGATGTGCAAAATGACTTTGTCAGTCCGGAAGGGAGCGCCGGCAAACGCGGCGAGGACGTGGGAGCGGCGATGGCGATGGTGCCGAATCTGCTTCGACTCATCGACCAAGCGCGCCGGGTCGGGCTCACAATCGTCTACATTCGGACCACGCATAGCGAATGGACGGACACACCGTCGTGGATCTATCGCACGTCCCAAAAAGGCGGTTTGAGTACCTGCCGCGAAGGAACCTGGGGCGCGGAACTTTACGCAGGGATTTCACCGTTGCCGACTGAACGCGTGGTGATCAAGCACCGCTACAGCGCGTTTATCAACACAGACCTCAACACCGTCCTGAAAGCGCGCAATATTCAGAGCGTGCTCGTCTGCGGCGTGGCGACCAACGTTTGCGTTGAAACCACGGCGCGTGATGCTTACATGTACGACTACTACGTCACCATGATCGACGATTGCTCGGCGGCGTACGAAACCAAGCTACATCTCGGCACGCTGGAGAACATGCGACGGCACTTTGGTCTGGTGGCGTCGTCGCAAGAGATTATCGATACTTGGCGCGATTTGCCGACCAAGCAGACGGCGGGACTTTAACGGCCGTTCAATAAGCTCGCGCATTTCAAACGTAAAAAAAGACCCGGCAGGAATCCTACCGGGTCTTTTACTTCAACGTCGCCGCGCCTAGCCGAGAACTATTTCATCAAATCTGCGTTGATTCTTTCCAGCGCTTCGAGCGGCGGTTGCAGATCGTCCTGAGTGAGTTCTGACAACGGAATGTCACACAGGTTGAGTTCTTCGGCGAACTCTTTGCGGTTCGGGTTGTAATAAATTAGACCGGTCAAAAATTTACCTTCGGCGATGGCGCCGTGGATCGTCTGGATCGCTTGGAGTTTGTTGGTCGGATCGTAATCTTGGCCGAGCTTGTGCAGGATGATGCGCGAGCCGTCGTGCATCTCGACTTCGTGGTCAGTGCCTTCGTCGTAATCCGCTTCGATGTTCTCATAGGGCGGGATGAAGTCGAGGTCGTGGATCGGATCGAGATGGCCTTTGACGTATTTCAAGCTCTTGGTCGACCCTTCGTGGTTATTAAACGTCACGCAGGGACTGATGACGTCCAAGATTGCGCTGCCTCTGTGCGACAAGGCGCCTTGGACGAGCGGCGTGAGTTGTTTACGATCGCCGGAGAAACTCCGCGCCACATAGGTAGCGCCGAGCGTGATTGCCAACTCGGCTAGATCGATCGCCGGGATATCATTGACCTTGCCGCCCTTCATCACGGAGCCGACATCGGCTGTGGCGGAAAACTGGCCTTTGGTTAATCCGTACACACCGTTGTTCTCTATGATGTAGGTGATGTTTACGTTGCGTCGCATCATATGACAAAAGTTGCCGAGACCGATCGCTGAGGTGTCGCCGTCGCCGGAGACACCGATCGGGAGCAACGTATGGTTCGCTAAATTGGCGCCGGTGGCTACGGCTGACATCCTGCCGTGCACGGCATTGAAGCCGAAGGATTGACTTAGGAAATAGGCCGGGGTTTTCGAGGAACAGCCAATCCCGCTCAGCTTAACCACCTTGCGCGGGTCGATGCTGCTTTCGTAATAGGCGCGCTGCACGGACGCCGAGATCGCGTCGTGACCGCAGCCGCGACACATGGTCGAGGGCGCACCATCATAATCCTTTTCCGTTAAGTTGAGACGATTGAGTTTTGCTTCTGCCATCTTATTGTCCTTATTATGCGGTTTTTGCCGATTGGGCCGCGGCGAAAATTTGATTGACGACTTCAAGTGGCGTCGCCGGTAACCCGTTGTAGATCAACACGCTGACGATCTTAGCGCCGAGTTCGGGCCAATCATCCTTGATGATGGCCGCCATCTGACCGTCGCGGTTTTGTTCCACGAAGTAAATCGTGTCGTGCTCGGCGAGAAAATCCCGGACTTCGCTCGTCAGCGGTAATGCGCGGATCAGCATGTGGTTGGTTCTAAGTCCCCGAGCTTTCAATCTGTCGCGCGCTTCCCGGACCGGCTCGAAACTCGAGCCGTAACAGATGATACCGGTCTTTACCCCTCTTTCCCTTTCGATGATCGGTTTGGGAACGAATTTTCGCGCGGTTTCGAACTTTTTGCGCAGGCGATCAAGAATGTATTTGTAGTCGTGTTCGTCTTCGGAATATCTCGCATCGGCGTCGTGGCCCGACCCGCGGGTGAAATAGGAAGCCAAGCGGTGTTCATTACCAGGAACGGTGCGATACGGAATGCCGTCGCCGTCTTGATCGAAGTAGCGGCGAAATTTCTTGCCGGCTTTGGTCCATTCTTCGAGATTCTGTGCGCTCAGCCGTTTGCCGTAGTCGTAGGCATCCTGATTCAACTTGAGCGGCTCCGAGGACCACATGTTCATGCCGAGGTCGAGGTCCATCGCCACGAACACCGGAGTTTGGAACCGATCGGCATAGTCGAAGCTCTGGCGCGCCAGATCAAAACAAGAATTCATGTCATGGGGAATTAAAATGATATGTCGAGTATCACCGTGCGAGGCGCCGTACATGAGCGAGATATCGGCCTGCTGGGTTCGAGTCGGCAGACCAGTCGATGGACCGCCACGTTGAATAATGAAGAAGACAGAAGGGATTTCAGCGTAATAGGCGAGGCCAATCGACTCGTTCATGAGCGAGACTCCGGGCCCCGAAGTAGAAGTCATGGCCCGCGCGCCCGCCCAGCCGGCGCCAACGACCATTCCCACGGAGGCGATCTCATCTTCGGCCTGGACAATGGCGTAGGTCTTTTTGCCGTCTTTGGGCTTGCGCAGTCTGGGTAGGTAGTACTCCATGGCTTCCGCCAGTGAGCTCGAAGGCGTTATGGGATACCAGCAAATCACCGAAGCGCCGCCGTAAATCGCACCCAGTGCCGCGGCCGTATTGCCTTCTGTAATGATCTTACCTTGATTGCCGTTTGGAATAGGCTCAAGACGGGCGATGTTTTGCTTGTAATTTTGTTCTTTGCAGTACTGGTAACCGGCGTCGATACAAATCAAGTTGGATTCGATCACGGCCGGCTTCTTGCCAAAAGTGTCTTCGAGGACCGACTTGATAACTGACATGTCGATGCCAAAGAGGTAAGCCAAGGCCCCGACATACACCATGTTTCGTTGCTTGGCTCGAAGCGGAGATGCCGGAACTAGTTTAGCCACCAACTTATTGGCGGGAAAACCGACGTATTGGACGCCGTCACGCTTCAAACTGGCAGATAAGGGCGTTGAATCGTCATAAAGAATCACACCACCATCGCGCACGCGGTATATATCTTTGGCGGCAGTTGCGTCGTTGAACATCACCATTACATCGATGACATCTTTGCGGCTCAAATACCCTTCAGCAGATGCGCGAATTTGATACCACGTCGGCAACCCCTGAATGTTTGACGGAAACATGTTCTTCGACGAGCAAGGAATGCCCATCTTAAAGATCGCCTTGAAGAGAATATTGTTCGATGAAGCGCTGCCCGAACCATTTTCGGTGGCAACGCATATATTGAGATCATTGATCAACGGTGTGTCCAAAACACAACCTCCTTGGAGCTTTTTGGCAACTCTTCAATTTTAACATACAAGCCTTGAAAGACAACGGTTTTGCTTCCTTAACCGGGCGTATACTGATCTTCGGTGTCAAGGTATTCGGCCACCTCTTTCCAAGTACGACGAACCTGTTCGTCGACGTTAAACGCCTGAGCATACTGAAGTATTTCCGGCATGGACACGATTCCGGTGAGTTCGCCGCCGTCCCCGCTGACCGGCATGTTTCGGATATCGCGGCGCGACATTTCAACCAACACGTCGCCGACTAAAGCCGATTGCGGCATAGTAATTACCGGTGCCGTCATGACTTGTTCAACCGGTGTTTGCTTAACGTTGATTTCCTTGGTGGCTACCCGTTTGAGCACGTCGCGCTCCGTGAAAATGCCGCTCGGCTTGCCCGCGGCAGTCAGAACAACGGCGCTCACGCTCTTCGTGTTCATGAGCTCAATGGTTTCATGGATCATGGCCGACTGATCGATTGATACAATGGCCGGCGCCGCTATATCGCCTAGGGTTTTTGTTTCGTTAAGCCCTTGGCCAAGTTCCACCGCAAGATTGAGAATGCGCCGCATGGAGACGATGCCAACGATTTTCCCGCGCCGACCGCGCACCAATAGATGGCGATATTTGCCTCGATACATTTTGCCGAAGGCTTCGACAATATGGGTTTCCTCGCGGACCGCCCGAGCGGGCGCCGTCATCACGTTTTTTATAGCGGTCTTTCTGGGCTCGATCTTAGCGTTGACAACTCGTTTCAAGACATCTTTCTCGGTGAAGATGCCGACTGGAATATCGTCATCCGTAATGATGACTCGCCCGACGTCCTCTGCGACCATCATTTCCATCACCTCGAAAATCGTCGAAGAGACAGGCGCTTTCGTAAGATTGGTGGTCATGATCTCGCTGACTTTATTGGAAAGCATGAGGTACCTCCGTCGACATTCCGAAAGGAACTTTGCAGTTCGGGGCCGACAACTCTATTATAGCACCAACTCGGCTACCCGCTACAAGAATAAGCCGCAATCGGGGGGCGGGGCGAAACGATTGCGACCCGGTGCGGCGGCATGTTAGATTTAATTTTGTCTCAGCCAGAGAAGGTCGGTCATGAGCCGCAGGGAAACTGAATTTGATCACGGGCTGGTCACCGAAACCAAGAAAAAGTTAAAACGCCCGCCGCTCTATAAAGTTCTATTACACAATGACGATTACACTACTAAAGAGTTTGTGGTACAAGTCCTGCAGTACGTCTTTCATAAAGAGCAAACGGAAGCGGTTCAAATCATGCTTCATGTACACAAGAAAGGCATCGGCGTAGCCGGCGTTTATACTTATGAAGTCGCTGAAACCAAGGTAGGCTTGGTTGAAAACCTGGCGCGCCAGCACGAATATCCCCTTAAGTGCACGATGGAAGAGGCTTAATTTGAAATGATCAGCAAGGAACTCGAAGCAACCCTCAATTTGGCCCTCAAAGAAGCCAAGACTCGACGCCACGAATACGTCAGTCTCGAGCATCTTCTCTACGCCTTGCTGCGGGACAAGGACGGCAAAGCCGCGATTGTTGCTTGCGGCGGAGACATCGATCGATTGAACAAGTCGCTGGAAGAGTTTTTCAACGGCCAAATGGAAACTCTGCCTCAAGGGTGGGACCAGGAACCGCAACAGACTTTAAGTTTTCATCGTGTGCTTCAACGAGCGGTGATCCATGCGCAGTCGGCGGAGCGTAAAGAAATCAACGGCGGCAATCTGCTGATCGCGATGTACCGTGAGCCCGATTCTTACGCGGTCTATTTATTGGAGGAGCAGGGAATCACCCGATTCGATGTCGTTAATTACGTTTCTCACGGCGTATCGAAGATCACCACGGAAGAAGAACAAGATACGCAAGACGAGTCAGAACAGGGCGACGATGAACGGCCGGCGAAACGGGTGAAGCCGTTGGATGCTTTCGCCGTGAACCTGGTCGATAAAGCCGCGCAAGGCAACATCGATCCTTTGATCGGTCGCGAGGATGAGATCGAGCGGACGATTCATGTGCTGTGCCGCCGACGCAAGAACAATCCCATTTATGTCGGTGATCCAGGAGTTGGCAAGACAGCCATCGCCGAAGGGTTGGCGATGAAGATTCATCGCGGCGAAGTGCCCGATGCCCTTAAAAGCGCGGTCATTTACGCGCTCGATATGGGCGCGTTGCTTGCTGGGACGAAGTTCCGCGGCGATTTCGAAGCACGCCTCAAGGGAGTGCTGAGCGGCCTCAAGAAGCAGCCCAACTCGATCCTCTTTATTGACGAGATTCACACCATTGTCGGCGCCGGCGCCACGAGCGGCGGGTCCATGGACGCGTCGAATATTCTGAAGCCCGCCTTGGCGTCCGGTGAACTTAAGTGCATCGGCTCGACGACCTATCACGATTACAAGAGTTACTTTGAGCGGGACCGCGCGCTGGCGCGCCGGTTTCAGAGAATCGAAATTCCTGAGCCGAGCCAGGACGACGCAGTCAAAATTCTTGAAGGATTGAAGCCGCATTATGAAAAGCATCACGGCGTGCATTACAGCGTGGGTGCGATCCGAGCGGCGGTAAAACTTTCCGCCAAGCATATCAATGACCGCCGTTTGCCCGACAAGGCGATCGATGTCATCGATGAAATAGGCGCGGCGGTGAAGCTTCAGCCGGCGGACAAACGGCGCAAGAGCATCGGCCCCAAAGACATCGAAAAGATCGTCGCCAAAATCGCCAAAATTCCTCCGCGCAGCGTGTCGAGTTCCGACAAAGAACAGCTGCAAAATCTGGATCGCGATCTCAAGCTCGTGGTTTTCGGCCAAGATTCGGCAATCGATACATTAGCCAGTACAATTAAACTTTCCCGATCAGGATTGGGCCATCCGGAAAAACCGATCGGCTGTTTTCTCTTCGCCGGCCCGACGGGTGTCGGTAAGACCGAACTGGCCAAGCAGTTGGCCAAGACCATGGGGATCGAGTTCCTGCGCTTCGATATGAGCGAGTACATGGAAAAACATACCGTGTCGCGTCTGATCGGCGCGCCGCCGGGGTATGTCGGTTTTGATCAGGGTGGTTTGTTGACGGACGCGATCAACCGAAACCCGTATGCGGTGTTGCTGCTCGACGAAATTGAAAAAGCCCATCCGGATCTCTTCAATATATTACTCCAGGTGATGGATCATGCGACTTTGACGGATAATAACGGCAAAAAGGCCGACTTCCGCAACATCGTCTTGATTATGACGACGAACGCGGGGGCGCGCGAGATGAGCGGCACGCCGCTCGGTTTCGGGGCGCGATCCAACGTTGGTAAAGGCAAGGAAGCGGTCGAAAAAATGTTCAGCCCGGAATTTCGCAACCGGCTCGACGCGATGATCACCTTTAACTCTCTAAGCCAAGAAAATATCGAGCGAGTGGTCGACAAGTTTATCATCGAACTCGATCAACAGCTCAATGAGCGAAAAGTGTTCTTGCAGTTGACCGACCGCGCGCGCCGTTGGTTTGCTGAGCGCGGCTATGACCCGACTTTCGGCGCGCGTCCAATGGCGCGGCTGATTCAAAATGAGATCAAAAGAGTTCTCGCCGACGAAATCTTGTTCGGCAAACTGCAAAACGGCGGTAAAGTCGAAGTCGACGAAAGCGAAGGCAAGATCATTTTTTCGTACAGCACGCCGACTGTGCCCGCCGTTTGATTCCAACCCGTTCATCGCCCACAGCGACTGCTCGAATCAAGTCGGCCTCTGCTGCAGATGGAACAACTGATCGTCGCGCTCTTCCTCGTCTTCTTCGCGCTCGAATTTATCATCGAATTCGTCCTGAACGAACTGAATCTGCGGTACGTGCGGGCCCGCTGGGCCGAGAAAAAAATCCCCGATTTTTTTCAAGGAAATATCAGTTCGGACGAGTACAAGAAATCGGTACAATACACCCTCGCTAAAGGGCGATTCGAACGGTGGGCGGAGATCTACGGCCGATGCATCCTGCTGGCAGTCTTATTCAGCGGGCTGCTAGGCTGGCTGGATCGATTCTCAGGTGGTTTAGCCCAGCGATTCTCGTTAGGCGTGTACGGTCACGGGATTCTTTTCTGCCTAGGCGTCGGCTTGGTGTTTTCCATCTCCAGCTTGCCCATCAATCTTTATTCCACCTTCGGCCTTGAAACCAAGTTCGGCTTCAATAAGACAACGATCGGGCTTTACATCGTTGACAAGATCAAAGCGCTTATCCTCGGTCTCGTCATCGGCGTTCCCTTCCTTTTCGTGATTCTTTGGCTGATGGACGTCATGGGGCGATATTGGTGGATTTGGGCGTTTGTTTTTATCAGCGGCTTTCAGCTCCTGATGATAGTAATTTTTCCGACGTTTATCGCGCCTTGGTTCAATAAATACGAGCCCCTCAAAGAGGGCGAGTTCCGCGAGCGCATCTTAGCGCTCGCCGAGCGAATCGGATTTAAGACCAGCGGCATCTATTCGATGGACGGATCGAAACGCTCCGCCCACTCAAATGCTTATTTCACGGGGATCGGTAAGGCTAAACGGATCGTACTCTTCGATACCTTGATTGAGCAGATGACCATTGACCAGGGCTTAGCCGTGCTGGCCCACGAGATGGGCCATTACAAGATGAAGCATATTCGGCGCATGCTCGTGGTCCAGACGGTTTTTCTTTTCATCGGCCTTTATATTCTTAGCCTGCTGGTGGATTATCCGCCCTTGTTCGGCGCCTTTGGCTTAAGTCCGTCGAATCACGCCGCGCTTGTCTTGTTCAGTCTACTTTCCGGTCCGGCGACCTTTTACCTTCGGCCCTTAATCAATCTCCTATCGCGTAAACACGAATACGAGGCCGATTGTTTCGCCGCGCTTACATTGCGTGACGGCAAACCGATGGAAGAAGCGTTGGTCAATTTGACGATTAAAAATCTTTCCAATCTCACACCGCATCCCTGGTATTCGGCATACCACTACTCGCACCCCACTCCGACGGAACGGATTGAGGCGATTCGACAGTGCGCAGCTTAGTGATCTATTTTTTTGGAAGTTGGTGAACGTTCCGAGGGAGAATTGACTTAACGGGGAAGCTGGGGTAACGACGAGTGAATTCTTCAGGGTGCCGATCGGGTCAATCTCGGGCAGATCCGATTGGCGAGGGGGAGATCTAAGGTTCCGTTGTAAAGACGGAAACTACCGCTCCTGTTCAGCGGCCAGAATTTTTCTGCTCTTTCTTTTCTTGATAGCCTTGGGCTGTTGAGATTCGCTTTGCGGGCGCTTTTCTTCGAGCCAGATTGTCTCGGCTTTCAGCCAGTGCTTAACTTCGTATCCGTCCGGACACCCTTCCTCTTGCCAAAGCTTGTATGCAACTTGACGGATCTCTTCGTCACGATTCATCTCCATACCTTGCATAGTCTCCCTTCTTCCTATTGGATTTAAAGCTACTTATACAAGAATCGGTTTTTTCCGGCAAGAAAATTTTTCAGCCAGCGGAGTTAGTATTGCATGCTCCCGCGCGCGGACTTTTTGCGGGGAGTTTATTAAAAAGTCGAGAAGAGGATTCGGAATCGGCTCAGGCCCTGATGTGGAAATTAAGCGGAGCTATGCCTTCACCTAGGCTTATAGTGACTAATTCTGCTACGCCATCTCCTGCTACAATACTACGAAACCGATGGAGATGTGAAAAGATCGACGTAATTTTCAAAATCATTTCCGTTCGTAAAGTAAAAGTTGTGCAACAAATTCATTCGTAGCTAAAG
>DASXSW010000432.1:0-4605 GCA_036505755.1 Binatia bacterium
AAGTTTAGGCCGATGAAAAGCGCGTTGGAGCATAGTCGCTGCCTCAATCGCCACGGTCGCGGTCGCGTCGTTGCTGCTGCTCATCATAGCGCTGCTTGATTCGATCGCGCCGGTCCTTCGGCATTTGTTCCCAGCGTTTCCACTCTTCGCGCAGCCGTTCCTTATCTTGCGGCGGCATTCTCTCCCAACGATCCTTATTTCGCTGGACTCTTTCTTTATCTCTCGGGCTTAGGTTTAGCCAATTGTCGCCTGCGGCCGATGAAAGACTCGCCATCAACAGCAGAAACAAGCCTAAGACTACCGCCGTGACTCTTTTCATTTCCATGATAATCGGCCCATCAAATTATAATCCTTCACTTGATTCTCATACGTTTGCCGCAACGAACCTCAAGTTGCTCGATTGGTTGGGCTCCGGCTTCTGATCGTCTTGCTCTTCGAGTTTGCTTAGTGATTCGAGCATGTCCATCGACTCGAAAAACTCCAATTGCTTGGCGTCTGACAAGGTTTCCAGCGGAAAGTTTTTCGGCGACGTATCAGTGAACGATGGCAAATTACCCTTACTCAAAACCAGACCGACGGCGAGAACCGCGATCGCCACCGTACCGAACGCCGGCAACATCCACACCCTCATCGGCGCCAATAGATCGCGCCACCAATATTTCCGTTCTCTTTGCTTCGCCAGCTTAGCCACCGTCTCGTCGTAGTAAGCGTCCCAGAAGGACTGAGGAAATTCTTCCGATTTAGCCATTTGGGGCAACAACCGGCGCAAATCGTCGACAAAACGCTGGCAAGATTGGCAACTCGAAAGGTGTTGTTCAATCGGGCGCCGCTCGGTATCGCTGATCTCGCCGTAGTAGTAAAGAACCAGATCCTCTTCAAAACTTTTGCATGCGGAGTCGAACGGCACGTTACTTGTCATAAATTTTCTCCCTAAACAAACTCCACTAAACTCTGGCGCAGCGCAGCCACCGCCCGATGCAAGTACACTCGCACCGTGCCCTCCGTGGTCTTCATGACCTTGGCGATATCTGCGATCGAAAGTCCCTGCTGGTTTCTCAACAAAAACGCCGTGCGTTGTTTCTTGGGCATCGTCTCCAGGGTCTTGTCGGCGCGGCGCTTGGCTTCGCCGGCAATCGCTTCCTGCTCGGGCTGAAAACTTGTATCCGCCAATTGTGGCTGTTCGCCGGGCGTTTCGTTCAAGCCGTCGAGTGACTCCCAAACCACTCTGCCCTTACGTCTGGCGTGGTCTAAACAGAGATTTACCACGATTCGGTAGAACCATGTATAAAAACTCGACCGGCCATCGAATTGGCGGATGTTCGAAAAGGCGCGCAAGAAAGCATCCTGGGATAAATCCTTGGCCGTTTCGGTGTTGCGCGTGAAATCAAAGGCGATGTGAAAGGCTTTTTCCATATAGCGCCGAACCAGCAGGTCGAAATACTCCCCCTGACCTTGTTGACACAAGGTCACCAACTCTTCATCGCGGAATTCTCGTTGATCAACCATGAGCTTGACGCGCCGGCAAATCTGCTACCCGCTACAATCAATTAGACGTGAAAAAATCGCAAAGGTTAACAACCCGAGCCTTACTTGCCAAGCAGAGCTAACTTACTATTGCGAAAGGAGTTTTCAGGTATTTGGCGACCAGCGTCGAGGGCTCACCGGCAGCCGGAGCAAGCCAAGTAGGGCCGGGAGTCAATCAACGAAAAGTTTGGAGATTTCGTGCCGGGCTCCCCCGGGACGACTTTTTTTACGGGTTAACACCGCAGCAGACCGACACCAACAGCGCTAATGCTTGGCTATGCCAGCGATCTTAATGGTGCCGTGTTTGGACTTGTATTTGCGGTTGAGGTAAATAATCACGCCCGTGAGCCCCTCAATAATATAGGCATTGCTCGCCGGGCCGGCGTCATAGCCGGTCGCGCCGATGCGCTCAATAATCTCTATGACCTTCTGCTTCGCCTCCGCGTTGTCACCGCAGACCAGGACATCGCCGAGCGGTGAATCAAGATCGCCCAAATCGAGCGCCGAAATGTTATGCAGCGCGCCGATGACAGGCGCCTCGTCGCCGAGAAGCTGCTGCGCTTCCTGCAATGCAGAGCCAGCCGCCGGCACGAAAGGTTTCACTTTGTTGAGCGGCACGACGGCGTCGATAACGATTTTGCCCGCCAGTTGTCCCTTGAGATCCGAGACCATTTGCGCATGCCCCTCATAGGGAACCGCGATCACCACGAAGTTGGCGTCCTTCACGGCTTCTCGATTGGTCGTACCGACGATCTCGCCCGCGCGCAAATTTGGTTTCAGTGTTCCAACCGCTTTCTTCGCTTTCTCGGCATCGCGCGAGCCGATGATGATCTTCACACCCGGCGCGCCAAGGCGCACCGCCAACGCGCCGCCCAAGTTTCCGGTGCCGCCGACAATCGCCACGGTAAAATTTTCCATCTTTTATTCGAGTCTAGCGAAAGAGGTCCTCCGCCTCGGGGCGATGAAGCTCTTGCACCGATCCATCCTCCTTTTTGTCTACCTCATAACCGCGCACGACGACCACAGGAACACCGTCGCGCTTTCCCATCACCAATTCCGCGGCGGCAGCGATTTCGTCGGCTACCGCCGCTACGGCCGCCTTGAGTTGGTAACCGTAGCGATCTTTCAAGCCTCGCTCGTCTTTCACCGGCTTCATTCCAGCGATACCGATCGCAACGTCCACAGTCCCGATGCGCCATGCACGGCCAAAGCTGTCACTGATAATCACCGCCGGGTCCTTGCCGGTGTGCTGCTGAATCGCATTGCGTATTTGCCGCGCCGAACGATCGGGATTTTTCGGCAACAGCGTAACTTGCCTGTGACCGACGTTGGATTGGTCAACCCCTGCATTGGCGCAAATGAAGCCATGGTGCGTCTCTACAATCAAGGCGCGCCCGCCGGTACGAACCACCCTGCGGCTTTCGCGCAGAATGACTTCGACGAGTGCCGGCTCCTTGTCCAAAGCCGCGGCCAATTCCATCGCCCGCGACGACGGTTGGATATCGTCGAGGACAACAATCCGCCCTTCCGCTTTGGAAACGATCTTCTGTGCGACCACCAACACATCATCATTTCTGAGCTCGATCTTTTGATGTAAACAGGCGTCGTAGATCAGCCGGCCGATGGAATCGCCCAGAGCGATTTCGCCTATACCCTCAAGGCCGATTAGCTCGAGCTGCTTCATACACCCGGCAAACGGCGAATAGCCTGCGCATTCTGCTCGGCCAATAGCGTCTGCGCCACTCGGGTCGACTCTCCGTCATTGAGCCCGTAGGAGAGAAATTGCTCGAGATCTTTCGGTTCATCGATATCGAGAGCCATGTGGTCGTTTTCGATATAACGCATCGGCAAGCCCTGCGCCGTCACCTGACCCATATGAAAACTAAAACTATCATAACCGAAACGCAGCCTGATCACGCCCGGCGGCGCCAGAAGCAGCGCGTTGGTTCCCAGACGGTCATGCGACGGCACGAGCAAAGCAAATGGCGCCGTCGCGCGATCGGGAACTTGCGCCAGCACTTGTTCGATATCGGCTGCGTGCACGAGCGGTATGTCCGCGGGAATAATTAACACGGCTTCGCAACCGGCGCTTTGTAATTCCTGACGGGCAAAGTCGACAGCGCTGGTTTCCCCTCGTTCCTCGGCTTCCCGAATCACCTCTGCCCCAAGCGCCGAGGCGATAGCTGCGACCTGATCGTCGGCGGTGACTACGAACGTTCCAGCAAGTCCGCGCGCTATTCGAACTTGACGCAAAACATCGCGAAACATCGTTTCCGCCAAAAGCTCGCGCGCGGCGCTGCTTAAAATCCGATTCAGTCTTTGCTTGGCGTTTCGAAAACCCTTCACGGGCATCAGTGCAGCGACATTCATGCGTGATCCAGAGACAAAATTTTTAGACTATTTTTTGGCCAAGTCCAAGACCTCGAGCGCGAGGCGTCTCTTATCAGCAAGCGAAATCATGCGGATATCGGTTAGACTGACCTCGATGTGCAATTTCTCGATTTGGCTTACCAATCCTCGATCTTCATCGGCCACCATTAGCTTATCGAGAAAATCATGATAGCACTCGGCAACGCCGAGAGCCGACGCCTCCTTGTCGCACGCGATCATTAATTTATGCGCGGGGCCTGAAATCGCCGCCATCCCGATGATCGGGCTCACCGCCACCACGGGCGCACGAGCCTCCGTGAGCGCGGAGCGAATTACCGGAACGGCGAGAATCGGTCCGATACTGGTGATCGGATTGCTTGGACAAATGATAATCGCATCAGCGCGCTCAATGGCGTCGATCACGCCCGGTCCGGGGTTGCTCTGCTCGGCGCCAACAAAGCGCACCGTCTTTACGTCACGCGCCCAATGATACTTTACAAAGTATTCCTGAAAGGAAATTTCACCCTGTGACGTGACGATACGCGTTTCAATGCGCTCATCGGACATGGGAAGAATCGTCGCTTGCACGCCGAGCCTTCGACTCATTTTCCCGACAACCTCGGAAAGCTTGTAACCTTCCTTCAAAAGCCGCGTTCGCGTGATATGCGTCGCTAGATCTTTATCGCCAAGCTGAAACCATGCGTCGTCGCC
>DASXSW010000433.1:0-9119 GCA_036505755.1 Binatia bacterium
AAAATCCCACAGCGCGGCATAGGTGACCGCGGTTCCCATACCGGAATACCACGCTGCATTGAGCCCCAATTCGAGATGCTCTTTGAGAGATAGGATTCGCGGAAGCTTTCCTTTCTGCGCCGAGAAAGTTCCCACCACGACCGCGCGCGCTTGCTGAATCTCCTCTATTGAGTGAGGCGACTCAAATTGAACCCAATCTACTTTAGCCTGTTCTTTGTAAGCTTTGATCCGCCTTAAAAACTCATCAAATCCGCCATTCGCCGCATCGCGCGCGTAGCTCTGCGCCATAATCACGAAATCAGGATCAAGTTCGTCCTTCATGTCCACTGCCGCCCGATAACGGGCGAGGACAACTTCGAGCGGTGCTACTTCGATTCCGGCAGTTTGTGTTCCCCGCTTGGTTTCACCCGGTTGGTCGTCAAGACGCAGTCCGGCAATCCCAGCCCTGATACACTCGGCCACCAGGCGGCGCACGGCCATGATTCCACCATGACCCGTGTCGCCATCGAGCATGACGGGGATCGTGACACTACGCGCGATCCACCCGCCGATCGTTACACATTCGGTCATGCTCGCCACTCCTACATCCGCTAAACCAGTGTATGGCCCAACGACGGCGCCGGTCCCGACGAATAGTGCTTCGACGCCGCCGGCTTCCATGATCCGCGCATGCGCGGCAGTGGGCGGGTGAAGCATGACGAGCACTCGATCTGTCCTGCTGAGCAGCTTTCTCAGCCGCGTAGTCGGTTTTTCTTCAGACATGTGACTGTAAGCTCCTCTCGACCCGCCGCTACTTGTAAAACCGTGCGATCACTTCGTCTCGGCCTTAGGGAAACCATACGCCGCCACGATTTTTGTTTGCCAGTCTTCCATCCGCGGATAGTGCTCCCAATCAACAACAGACAAGCTCTTGCCCCTAAGTTCCTGTTCCACCACACCGCCGCGCACGTAAACGGAAGAACTATAAGGCTCAGTGTCGTCGATGATTTTCTGTGCTTCGGGAGATGCGAGCCATTCCAGCCACAGTAAGCCGGCGTAAGGATGGCGCGCACCCATCAAAATCGCCTGAGCGTTGCCGAACCTGACGGGCACGGGCTCAAGGATTGCGTACCGGAGCACGCCCGCAGGGTCTTTGCCCTGCGCTTCCCGAACGCTGCCATAGTTATTGCCCATCATCATCGGGATATCGCCCGAAATAATGGACATCATAACGCGCGCCCCGCCGCGCACCCAGATCGGTTGCTGGGCCGCAATGCTGCGGGCGAAATCCAAAGTTTTCTCCACGCCCCATGCAGGAACAAGCCCGGCGACATCCTTAGGTCGAATATCCACGGCAAATTTTCGCCCTTTGAGCTCCGGTCGCAATAGGTCGTTCAATGTTTTGGGAACCAAATTGGCCGGAATCAGCTTGGAATTATAGGCGGTCGCTTGAAAATAGCTGAAAGACGCGAGCACATTTTTATTGCGCGGGTCAATCATCAACGGCGGTATCTGAAGGACGCCCTTTTTCGCCATGTCCAGAATATCCACTTTCCAGAGGTACGGGTGATACTCGCTGTAAAAGTCCGCGGAGACCAGCACAACATCCCACTCTTTAGCCATCCCGCTTTTGATTTCCAGCAATAAGCGCTGCGCTGAATCAGTTCCGCGGCTTTGCTGTGCGTGGACATCCAGAAACGGGTATTTCTTCTTGAATGCCGCCGTATTCGCTTTGGTGTCTGCGTCATCCATGGTTGTGAGAATGCGCAGTTTTCCTTCTTTCTTAGCTGTTGAGACAATTTCTTCATGGCTGGAACTGACATGGTAGCCTTGCGGCTCGGCTTGTTTCTTCTGCGCGGTCGCTGCGAAAAGCGGCAAGGCAAGAGCTACGAATAGTATGTAGGAGAAAGCCGCATAGCGGCCTGACAGTTTCATAGATGCCTCCGTCGGATCTGCCGCGATCTAAGCTCGCGAATACTACGATCACACTTCCAGCTTGTAGAGATCGATCGCATTCTGGCGCGTGAGTTTACGCTTAATTTCGTCGGGGATACCTTCGAACTGTTGTTCGACAATCCGTTTGGAATCCGGCCATGTGGTGTTGCCATGCGGGTAGTCGCTCGCCCATAAAAACCGGTCGGCACCATATAGCGGGGTCGTCAACACTCCAGCGCGATCGTTTTCGAATGTGAACCAGATATTACGGCGGAAGTACTCGGCGGGAGCCAATTCGAGTCCGGTTTTAGGATCATGGTCTTTGAATTTAGCTACCATATGAGCGACCCAGCCGATGTCCCATTCTGCGGCGACAATCTTCAAACGGGGAAATCGATCGAAAACGCCGCCGTAGATCATCTCCAGAAGAGACGTTTGAATTTCACCCTCGCCGCGGATGGCAGTCCGAACCCGTGGGTGATGGAACTTGATTTTTTTCCACGCCCCGGTCGTCGTGTGCATAGAGAGCGGGGTATCCGCCTCCTGCGCTGCCGCCCATAATGGGTCGAACTTTCTGTCGCCGTAGTTACTGCCGATCGGCGTCGACGATGCAATCATGAATCCTTTAGCGCCTTGCTTGCTGTAATTGGTTAAGTCTTCCACCGCGCCTTGAACATCAAGGATGGAAAGCACCGGCAGACCGATGAGCCGTTTAGGATCGACGCTACAGTACTCCATCAACCAGTCGTTGTACGACTGCGCGATCGCGCGAAAAAAAGGCTCGTCCTTAACGCTTAGCCCATAGATGTGGCGCAGATGACTGGCATAGATAATATCCGCGTCGATTCCGTCGCGGTCCATGTCTTTGAGCCTGGCGTTCGGCTCCCACGGCCCTGGCCAGTCTTCAAAGCGGAATTTTTTGCGAAACTCGGCCGCTTTCGCCGAAGTACGACCGACGACGCTGCCAATGCCGAGCCCGCCGATCACCATACCGACGAACTCCATTGCGCACGATTCGCGGTTTTTCCCTTCGAGACTCGTTTCCCACTCCGGAATTGACAGATACGGACCGTGTTCCTCTTCGCTCGGATCCCACACAATTTGCGGAGCCCGGTCGCCGTACTTGCGTCGGACTCGCTCCCACGTTGCAGAGACTTCATTTGCGTGGGAATCTGCCGAGATCAGCTTGTATTCGGTCATGCGAACCTCCTCGTTGCGTTCTAGTTTTGCCAAATTTCCGGACGGGTCTCGATGGTTGACCCGTGCAAACTGCCAAACGCAAACACGATCTTAGCCATGGATAATTTTCCTCTCCCGCCTTGCTAATCCAAGAGTTCTGTCGTGTCAAACATCGTGTGACGTGTTCGTGCTCGTACGGATTTGACGGTCACGGTTCACCGACACGCACGCTGCACGAGCACGGCATCTTTCCTTGAACATTGAACCTTGAACTTTGAACCCGTTCGGCAAGCTCAGGGCAGGCTTTCGAACTGCCGTTAGGCGAGCTGCTTCGAGGCGAGGCGCGCGCCTTCGGCGAGGGACTGGAGTTTGGCCCACGCTACGTCCTCGTGCACCTGGTCACCCGAGCTCGCCGTCCCGAACCCGCAATCGTTCGACGCAATCACCCGCTCCCGACCGAGCACGCCCGCAAAGCGAACGATCCTTTGGGCAACCAGCTCGGGGTGCTCGACCAGCTCAATGCAATGTGACACCACGCCTGGGATCAACACTTTCTGTTCCGGGAGCTTGACCTCTCGCCACACCTGCCACTCGTGCTCGTGCCGGGGATTCGCCGCCTCGATGGAATAGCCGCCGGCGTTGATCTTCAGCAGCAGGTCGACGAAGTACTTCAGCTCGAGGTCATGGACCCGAGGCGCTATGTTCACGCCGTAGCAGGTGTGAAAGCGGATGCGGTCCTCGGGAAGACCGCGCAGCGCATAGTTGATGACCTCAACCTGTTTGCCGATGTAAATCCGGCACTCCTCGATGGTCGCTGATGGGGCGTGGTCATAATAGTTCGCGATCAGCGGGTCGTCCACCTGCAGCACCAGGCCGGCGTCGACGATCGCGCGGTACTCTTCCCGCAGTGCATCGGCGAGCGCCATTTGATATTCCTCCGCCGTGCGATAGTACTCGTTCGGGATGGCGTTAGCCGGGTGCGTCGGCGAGATCGCGGTCATGAAGCCCTCTTCCGCCCCGCAGCGCTCGAGCGATGCCTTCAGGTTATTGATATCCGCCAGAATGTGTTTCTGCCCGACGTAGCTGATCGGTCCGGTGCAGACCATCTGGGGCCGCGACGTGCCGCCGGCCGTTTTCCGCGGCCGCACTGAAGACATCAGCCGGCGCTCCGCGTAGACGGCCGGAAAGGCAAGCATGTCACGGGTAGGTGCTCGCTCGCGCGACCGCTCCGGGCGCAGCTCGAACCCGGCGAGGCGCGTCCAGAGGTAGCCCGAGTACACTGACTTGTTGTGCTCCCCATCGTTGATGATGTCTACGCCGAGCTCGGCCTGTTTGCGCGCCACCTCATCGACTGCCCGCGCCACACGCGTATCGAGCGCTGTCTGGTCGTAGGGTTGGCCCGCGTCCCTGACCTGCAGCAGCGGGATGAGATCGTCGGGGCGCGGCAGGCTCCCGACGTGCGTCGTGAGGATGCGGTCGCTACTGCGCTTCATCAAGACTCGCCTTCGCTGCGGATTCCTCGGTTTTCATAGTTCTCCCTCGTTGCGAAGAATGATAAGAAATTGCTTTGCAACCTCCTGCACGCTAACTCAAGGTAAAGTGATTCAGCTGACATTTTTTCAATCGCGGAACTATTTCACCTCTGCCCCGGGAAACCCGAAAGCCTCGACCGCCATTTTTTCCCAACTGCTGCTGAGTTGAAGGGTATCGTGGCCATTCAAGCAAACTTTTTTCCCTTTGAGTTGCTTCGCTGCCACACTGCCGGGAGAGTGCAGAGACGCTTTCAGTGGCTCCCGCTCATCGATGACTTTTTGCCCTTCCGCACTAGCTTGATACTCTAAGAATAGAAGACCACCATATGGATTGCGGCTCGAGTTCAAAACCATTTCCGCTTCGAACAGAGTCGCGGGCACAGGCTCAATAAATTTGAGCTCCAAGTTATTCTGCGGCGTCTTTTGCATGAGTCTCACCACGGTGTGATAGTAAACCCCGGAATGGAGCGCGTACTCGCCCGCGTTCATGGCTGTCAATGTCCTGCTGTAACCCCGGACCCAGACGGGTTGTTGCGTGCGCATCTTCTGCGCATAGTTGACCATCCATTCAACCCCCATTCCCTGGTCCGGGCAAGCAGCAAAAGTTGAATACATGATGGGCCGTATATCCACCATCATTTTTCTCCCTTTAAACTCGGGCCTCAGGAAGCCGTCCCACGTTGTTGGGACTTTGTCAGCGGACAGCAGATTTTTGTTGTACGCTCCGACGAAGAGCACGGTTGCCAAACTCACAACCGCGCGGTTTTTTGGGTCTACCATCTTGGGTTCGATACCTAGCACCCCCTGTTCGGCCATACCTAAGATATCGAACCTTTTGGCGTATGGTAAATATTCAGGATACCTTTCCGGCGAGAGTTGAACGACGTCGAAATCTTTTACCACGCCGGCCTTTAACTCCAGAAGGAAACGCTCATTGGCATCCAGACCGGTGATCTCGACCATGGTAGCGTCGAGAAATGGGTACTTTTTCTTAAAGCTTGCCGTCATATGAGGAAATAACTCAGGGTCTAAGGAACTGAGCACGCGGATTTTTCCTCCCTGTTGTTTGGCCTTGGCAACGATATCTGTTCGGTTGTCCTCGAAGATGAATCCCCTAGCCTCGGACTGCTTCTTTGCAATGGCTAAATCGGCCGATGCCGCATAGACGCGCGCCCCGGCAAACTCAAAGGCCAACCAGACAAGCAGAAGAACCAGTGCGCAGCAAGCTTTTCTTTTCATGCTTCCTCCTGTGATTATTTGGTCGCGAAGGGCTCCGATAGATTTTCACACAGTCTGTCGTTGCGCTCGAATCGCCTCGCCTTGAATTCGTGTTCGTGGAGCGTGTTCGTGCTCGTGCGGTCTTCACGGTCACGTTCACGGACACGATCACGCAGAGACGCGGCTTGCATCTGGACCTTTTTGTTTGCTGTTACAGGTCTTCGATAGTAGTTAGCTTAATCGTCGCGTCTTTCCATGCGGCGTTAAACTGTTGTTCGACAAGCGCCGCTTCACTCTCGCGTTTCTGGGCGATCAAGCTCTGCCACAAGCCGAAGAGCAGCCGGCCGTCGCGCGGCTGCTTCGCGATCGCCTCTCTAAAAACGGCTTCCGCTTCTTTAGCTTTTCCGCTGCGCAGCAGTGCGGCGGCTAGAGATTGGCGGACGGGATAGAACCATGCCGGTGGCTCGTCGTACTGGATCTTCGCTTCGAGCTCGATGGCGCGACGCCATTCCTGAATTGCCTTAGGAGCTTCGCTGCGCGCGGCCGCGAGCTGCGCGTTGAGCGTCGCCGCCGCCAATGCCAAGATATCCGAGGATTTATTGTTGATCAGGAACTGCGAATCGACCGGTAGCGCTTTGCGGAGAGACTCGTATTGTTGTCGCTCCGCGGCCGCGTCGATGACCTTGCCCTGTGTGGCCAGTGCCATGGCGCGCGCGTAGGCTCGGAAGGCGCGCTGTAGCTTGCGCTCGGGGGCGGGCTCCGGAGCGCGGAGAATATCGTCCCAACGATGAAAGCGCAGATCGACCATTAGCGGATACAAGTGGAATCCTTCGAGCATCTGCATCTTCAAATCCGCGTCGCCGACGTTTTGGGCCATTTCCTGCGCCGCCTGTCGCGCCTCGTCGTATCGCCCCTGCTGGGCGCGCGCATATGCGATGAAATGAATGTTGTGCGTCCAGTACATCAGCCGGTAAACGCCGGTCGCGCCGGTGCGCTGCACAAACGACTTGTCCGCCGCCGCGGCATTCACGTTCGTCTTCGCGGCCAGCTCGTAGTCGCCGGTCTGGAGAAAGATATGTCCCGGCATGTGAACGAGATGGCCCGCGCCGGGGACCAGGGTCATAAGGCGCATGGCGCTCGGGATGGCGCGCTCTAGATTGTGCGAAGCTTCCACCGCATGAATATAAAAGTGGTTTGCGCCCGGGTGATCCGGATTGCGCTTGAGGACGGACTCGAGCACCGCAACCAGCTCGAGCGTGCCCGGCGCCGGCTTGCCGTCGCGGGTCCAGAGCTGCCACGGCCGCAGCATCATCAAACTCTCGGCGAACATCGTAGCCGCGTCGAGGTCATCGGGATACTTTCGTACCAATTCCCGCATCGCTTTGCTGTAGTCGAGGTGAAACCGCTTCCAGTCCGACTTCGCGTTCGGCGTCGGGTAACGCTTCGCCAAAGCATGAATATAGTCCCGTTCGCGGGGGCTCACCTCAGGCGCGCTCTCCAGTGCTTTGCGCACGGCATCATATGTGTTTTTCGCCCGGGTTTCATCCACAGCGTTATCGTTGTAGTTGGGGCCGATTGCCAGTGCGAGGCCCCAGTACGCCATCGCCGCTTCGGGATCGAGCTCCGTGGCACGCCGAAAGTGGCGGGCGGCTTCGTCGTGGTTGAAACCATAAAGGAGGATCAGCCCCTGATTGAAATGAGTTTGCGCATCGGCGTTCTTCGTCGTGATCGGGTGCTGATAATTGCCGAGCCCAGGGTGAAGCTCGACTGCCTGGGTCGTCGCACCGGCGTGCGGGTGCTGCGCCGCCGTCCGGTGGGCGCACAAAGTTAGCGCGAGAACGAAAAAAACTGTTACCGCTCGCATTGATGGTTCCTTTTCCTTGGTATTTACTCCGTTGGTAGGCGGAGCAGGCTGTCGATGTTATCTCTATCAGACCCGGCAGAGATCATGAAGAACCGCAGCAGCTTATCGGTCAGAAGCGCGCGGGAAGACCGGGGTCGGGCCTGAGTCTGAATTCTACGGCCTGCTGATTCTTGCAGGTCGCATGCATGATTCGTGGAACAAATGGATTAGTTCGGGTTCGAGTCCTTGGAGTTCGGCCGCGTGTGAATGGCGTCGAAAATACATTTTTATCTTTATTGACAGTTTCTATTCAACGGCGATAAAAACCGTTGATTATGAAAGACGCGGTTCGACGGCTGAACACCGAGTATGGATTGAATCTTACTGAAGAAGAGATCGAGGCCATTACTCAACAAGCCGAGGCCAGTCAACGACTCTTCCGAAAGCTCTTCGAAGTAGATGTCGAGGGCGTCGTGCCTGCGTTAACAATCGATCCGGCGGCAAAGAAATGAACGCCCAGGACGTTGAAACCACCATTGCCGGCCTTGGTTCGGAAATTAGGAATCGAAAAGTTTCCCCGGTAGAAGTAACGCGGCTTTTCTTGGAACGCATCGAGCGCATTAATCCAATTCTCAATGCCTATGTGACGCTCACGGCGGATAAAGCTCTCGCGGAAGCCAAAAGAGCGGAGAATGAGATCGCGCAAGGCCGTTATCGCGGCCCGCTGCACGGCGTTCCATTTTCAATTAAAGACAACATCGCGACCAAAGGCGTCAGGACCACTGCCGGTTCGAAGATTTTGGATCAGTGGAAACCCGACTTTGACGCGACGGTTGTGGCTAAGCTCAAAGAAGCCGGCGCGGTGATTCTCGGAAAAACCAATCTGCACGAATGGGCGCTCGGCGGCACAACCATCAATCCGTTTTACGGCACAACCCGCAATCCATGGGACTTGAATCGCATCGCCGGCGGCTCCAGCGGCGGTTCGGCCGCGGCGGTGGCGTCAAGCCTTTGCTTGGGTTCGATAGGAACGGACAGCGCGCAATCGGTAAGAAATCCCGGCTCCATGTGCGGCATCGTCGGGCTGAAGCCGACCTACGGAAGAATCAGCCAATACGGCACGGTTCCCGGGACCGGTGCCTACTCCTGTAATCATACCGGTATTTTGACTAAGAACGTTGAAGACGCCGCCATCGTGCTACAAGCCGTGGCTGGCCATGATCCGCAGGATCCATTGAGCGCCGATAAACCGGTGGCGAATTATCGCGTCACCATCGGCCGAAACATAAAAAATCTCCGCGTTGGGATTCTCCGCGGCTATTTCGAAGAGGACATGGCCAAGGAAGTAAAGGAAACGTTTTACGAAGCCATCGCGGTGCTGCAGCGCCTCGGCGTGGAAACGGAAGACGTCACGATTCCCCATATGGATCTCA
>DASXSW010000434.1:0-1769 GCA_036505755.1 Binatia bacterium
TCGATATGCGGCGTGATCATTTTATAGCCCTGCACCGCGTCACGCAGATCCGGGGACTTAGCCGCGAGTGTTTCGCCGCGCTTGGGATCAAACTCTTTCCTCATCGCAGCTCCAGCTCCCTCGTGGTTGATGATCGTTGCCGGCGGCGAAAAGATGAAATGATTACCGGTATGATCGTTGTGGGTCTCGGTGTCGATGAGAAATACAATCGGCTTGTCGGTAACTTTTTTTACCGCGGCCAACATTTTGCGTGAGTCCAAGGGGCTGTTGCAGCTGTCGATCATCACAACGCCTTCCTGGGTAACGATAAAGCTGCACGTCGTGGTGGTCGCGTCGGGAGCAAAGACGTAGATGCCATCTTTCACTTTCGTAAACCCTGCTCCGAGATCCTGAGCCCGGACAATGAACGGAAATCCGCACGTCATCAACCAGACAAATAGAGCGCCAATTGAGCCTATTTTCATTGCTGCCTCTTTTAGTCG
Organism: Binatia bacterium; assembly: GCA_036505755.1. GTDB lineage: Bacteria > Desulfobacterota > Binatia > UBA9968 > UBA9968 > DP-20. Next base: position 483 of record DASXSW010000434.1, read on the forward strand.
CGAGACTTCGCGATTTGCCGCAAGCTAGATGAAATCATGGCTACCCGTCAAGAGACCCAAGCGTGGGTATCGAAGCAGCGCCCGATTGAGCACATTGACCGCGTGGGACGCTTTGTACTAAGACCGCGTAAGGGTCAGCTTCTCCCGAATCATCCACAGCAATGGGAGGAAAGGCATGAAAAAACCTATTCTCGTTCTGTTATCAGTTCTCCTCAATATCGTCTCAGCCTACGCTCAAGCGCCGTACTTTCAAGGAAAGACGATCCGCATCGTCACCGGCTACCCCGCCGGCGATGTCAACGACCTGTGGCCTCGGCTCATCACACAGCACATGGGAAAGTATATTCCCGGCAATCCCAACTTCATCGTGCAAAACATGCCGGGCGCCAGTTCGATGATTGCCGCGAATTACGTTTACACCGTGGCCAAGCCGGACGGTCTCACGCTCGGCTGGATCGCGCCTACTCTTTACTTCGACCAACTCGTCGGTCGCAAAGAAGCGCGATACGATTGGGCCAAATACAGCTTCGTCGGCTCGCCGGCACAGAGCGAGCACCACCTTTATATGCGCACGGATAGCCCGTATAAGACCATCGAAGATGTGCGTAAAGCCAGCGAGCCCCCCAAATGCGGCTCCGGCGGCGCCTCGGGAACGGGTTTTTTCTTTCCGAAACTCCTCGAAGAAACAGTCGGCGCCAAATTCAACATCGTGCTTGGTTATCAAGGCGGAGGACCGATCGATCTCGCCGTGGAAAAAGGCGAAATCCAATGCCGCGCCATGACTATCGAATCTTTCATGGCGCGTGAGCCCTTCCACACGTGGCGCAAGAACAACTTCGTCAGGAGCCTGGCGCAATCGGGGCGCAAGCGCGATTCCCGGCTCTCCGACACACCGACGATTTTCGAGCTGATGGACCAGTACAAGACATCGGATCAGGCACGCCGCGTGGCCACGGTGATTCTCGCCGGCGGAGTTTTCGGCCGTCCCCTGGTTGGACCAGCCGGAATTCCGCCGGATCGCTTAAATATTCTCCGTAGCGCGCTCGCCAGCGCACTCAAGGATCCCGAGCTTAAGGTGGAAGCCGAGCGAAGAAATTACGAGCTCGAACCGGTCGGCGGCGAAGAAATGCAGTGCCTTGCCAAAGAAGTCATGACCCAGCCGTCGGCGGTGATCGAAAAAATGAAAAAAGTCCTGGGCGAATAGAGCAAAGCGTTGATATCGTCAGACTAGGCCAACCCGCCGTTCGCTCTGAGCTGGGTCGAAGGGCTTTCCCGGGTTTTCACACG
>DASXSW010000435.1:0-6387 GCA_036505755.1 Binatia bacterium
CCTCTAACTCCTCAACGTACGGTGGTGCAAGCAACGTCGCGGCGACTCTTTTTGTGGTGAGCGCTTTGATCGCGTTATCGGTTACCTGCATTGCCAACAGCGTGACCTTACCGGCCTCAATGCCGTGGGCGCGCAGAATCACGCTCGTCGACATGCCTACCGCGTCGGTCAATGCCGTAACGCCGACGGTCTTGCCGATCAATGCTTCAACTGATTTGATCTCCGGCTGCGCAAGCAAAACATGGACAGGGTCCTGCTGGACGTAAAATACGCGCCTGAGCGGCAGCCCGCGCATGATCGCCGAGGTGGCCGCGCCGGTGGTCGAAGAGAAATCAAGTTCGCCCGCGACCAGCGCCGCGATCGCGATCGGCGGCGACATCATGACCAATTGTGGTTCAATCTGCTCGGCGGCGAAGAAACCTTTATCTTTGCCGAAGTAATACGGCATCAGCGACAGGCTCTTCGACGGCACGTGGATCGTCACTTTGGTCGGCGCTAACGCAGCGCGACTCGAATGGACGACAAGGACAATTGCCACGGTTGTGATAGTGGACAGAACCAGTTTCTTGAAAAAAATTCTCCGCATCATGGTATCGGCCTATAGGATGGGTGGAGGCGCCTAGCGCCGATACCCATCATGTTTGAAGTGCCTCAACCGTCCCAGTCAACTGATGGGTTTCGCCAGGCTCAACCCATCCTACTCGGCTGATGTGGCGCCCTCACAGGCGCACTCATTCCCGCGTGCTTTTAGCGGGAATCCACGCGAAATAAAGATTGGACGCCCGTTAGAGACATGCCGCGTGACAATTGAGCCCTTCGAGTACCTCAGGGCGAACGGGACATGACCCGAAATCGTTAATGATTTTACGTTCATGCTGAGCTAACTGTTTTTCACCAACCTCTTTACTCATGAAACCGGCTCGCCGCTGCAGCGGCGACTTCCTTTACTACAGGAAGCGGGCAAAATCCCTGTGCTTCTACGGCGAACACAGGATTGAACTTGCTGCGAAAATTTTCCAGAGCGACGATCGCCGCAAGCTCGACCAACTCTTCTTCCGAAAAATGCCGTTTGAGTTGGTTGAAAAACCGATCGGTTACCCGTTTGCCGCTGTAGGTCATTCGTTCGCATAGCTCCAACGCTAACTTTTCGCGTGTTGAAAACACCGGGCTCTTTTTGTAATTGCCCAGAGCCGCTTCAACCTTTTCCGCCGACGCGCCATTGCGCATCCCACTGGATGCGTTGATGTCAATTCAATACGGGCAACCGTTGATGCTGGCGGCTTTCATGCACAGCAGATGACGTAAATCGCCGCTAATCAACCCCGACGCGAGGATTCCCGCTTGTAGCGCTTGAACGCCCGTTTGAATCGTCGGCCTTAGACCGTATACCTTTGCAGTGTTTAGAATCGAGCCGTATTGTTTTTCCTGTTCCTCGAAAAGTTTTCTCGTGTCCTCCGATGCTTCCTCCTTGGTTATACCCTTAATTCTAAGCATCCGTCGCCTCCTTTGAATCTGTACAAAACATCTAGAATGGGTCGATGCGCAACGCGCCGATACCCATCATATTTGAAGTGCCTCAACCGTCCAGTCAACTGATGGGTTTCGCCAGGCTCAACCCATCCTACAAAGACTCAAGCTCCGATATGAAGCAAGTGCGCCGCGGTTCCGCCGAGCATGTCATCTTTGATTTTCGTATCTAGCGGCAGACCACGAACCTCATCAATATACTCCCGCAGCCCGTCGACACTTTTTCCGTGCTTCGGATCGCTATTATTAAAATTTTGTGGATAGTCTGTGGCGAAAACCATGCGCTCCGGGCGAATCCCTTCGAGCGCGCAGCGCAGGGCGATGGGACTCCCCTCGAAGCCCGCCATGTCGAAGTAGAGCCGGTCGAAATATTCTTCGAACGACCGCGGCAATTTGAATCGATACGACGACCGCGCGATTCGTTCTTTGTAGCCGGTCAAACCGCCGCCGAAATGAGCGAATACGAACTGAATGTCGGGATAGCGCTCCATGACTCCGCCGGCGATGAGCCGCGTCACCGCCACTCCGAGATCGAATTCTCGCGTGAGAATCACCGGCAGTTGATAATCATTCAGTAAACCGTACCCCTTCGGCGCGAGAGCGGGATGAACAAAGATCGGAATATCAAGTTTATTCACCATATCGTAGAACGGTGTGAACTCTTTGGCGTCCAGCGACAATGCGTTTACTTGTGACGGTATCGTAACACCGACTAAACCGAGCACGCTGATCGCGCGCTCCAGCTCTTCGAGCGCCGCCGGCCCGTCGAGCGGCGCAACATGCGCTAGTCCGACGAACCGCCTGGGAAAATCCTTTTGCGCTCTTCCGCTGCAATCATTGATTAACTGGCAATTCTCCAGGGTCGTATCCCAGCCGAGGATGCAACTCTGCACTGCCACATCGATGCCAACGCGATCCATGTCGAGGATCTGCGCCTCGAGATCGAAGAGCTGCGCATGCACCGTTGCGTCCCGCGTTTTCACCGCCTCTTTCTTCGTCGGCTCCAAGCCAAAACGCCGCCCCACCTCTGCCGGAATGTAGTGGTGCTCGAAATCGATAACCATAATTTCCTCCGGCCATTACCGACGCGTCGGTTTAGCGTTGACGGCGCGAAAATCCTTTCACGGTCGATATCCGAGTTGACCCACAACCGTCGTGTCTATTTCCGTTTAGAAACGCTTTAACGACTCGAAGAGCTTTTTTAGTTTATTTGTCGAACGCTGGTCACCCGAGCGAGACTGGGCCTCCGGCGATGCTACTGTCGCGTTCGATGCTTCGGGCGAGCCCTCGACGTCTTTGAACAACTTCACAAGCGCACTCACGGTTGCAGAATCCGGTTCCAGCCGATCGCCGTCGCCTTCAACACGGGAAAAATGCGGTAACACTATGGCCCGGAGGCCGAGATAAAAGTGCTTGCATTCCGAAGTGACGCAAGGTTCTGCCAAAAGATTCTGAATCGCGCTGCTATGATGGCGCAGCTCCAAGGCGACAGCGCTACTGAGGTCTAAATTATTGCCGGGCACGGGCAACCCGCAAAATCTAAGCAAGCGCGCGATCTCGCCGGAACCATTGTGAAAGAAATCTTCAAAGAACGAGAAAATTCTTGAACTTCTCTCTGTGTCCTCAAGTGAATCTCGCACGTAGCGGTACCAAAGGGCCGCCCCTTTACGAACCGGAATGTTATTTCGCTCTTCCAGCGAGCGCGCGACCTCCAGGGGATTCCGGATACAAATCACGAAACGCATGTTGGGGATAGCTTCCTTCCAAAAAGGAAGAAAAAGCGATGCTCGTGGTTCTTTCCAACCCCACGGCGAGTGACCATCGAACGTCGCCGCCAGCGTCTTGGCCTCCGACAGCAACCGTTCGAGCCCCGGATCCAGGTGCCAGCCAGGTAGTAGTTCTGGCGGTTCATGCCAAGTTGCTTTGAAATGTTTGAGCAGCTGCCGATCGATGTCAAGAAAACCTCGATGCTCGAAGTGGCCTAACGGATTCGTTGCATCGGCTTTCAAGAGTCGTTCAGAGGGCCCCAAGTCCAACCCATACTGGTGCAGCAGTCGCGCGATCATCGACGTGCCGCTGCGGTGCATGCCAACGATGCAGACGACTTTAGGTTCCATGGTTTCCACGATGTTTTTCGTGCAGAATTGGCGCGGCGATGGAGCTTACCAAAATTAAATCATACGGTAGAGAACGCGGCGCGGTCGCGCGTCGGGATTGGAGGCACCAGTGAGCCGCTACTCGACTGGTAACTACTCTCTTTTACCTCGCGGATCAAACAAGACGGATCGCGACTAGACGGACCTAACTGTCGGTTGTAGGTTGACCAGAATTCGTAATCCAGCACACCGGCATATGTGTTGTATTTCTCGCATAGCCGATTTTGCCCTGTCGATCGATAAGAATGAGTCCGCCGGTGCCGCCGGTTTTCTCCTCCAGCAGGGCGACAGCTTGCTCCGCGGCTGATTGCCGATCGACGCCGGCTTTCAACAGATCAACAGCCGATTTTCCCAGTACCGTGCGGATGATCGCTTCCCCCTGTCCAGTGCAGGAGGCAGCACCGTAGTCGCCGGCGTAGGTGCCGCAGCCGATGAGAGGCGAGTCGCCGACTCGACCGGGCAGCTTGTCGAAAATGCCGCCGGTCGAAGTTGCCACGGCGAGATGGCCGTTTGAATCCAAAGCAACGCAACCAACCGTGCCATGCTTGCTTTCCCAGCGTTGCTTTTCACGATCGACGATCAACGTTTCAGGCCGGCATTCGGGGAAGCCGATTTCGCGTGCGAACATCAGTGCGCCTTCACCGGCGAGCATGAGATGCCTTCCGTCGTCCATGATTCGGCGCGCCAGTTTGATTGGATTTTTGATTCGTGCGACCGCCGCCACTGATCCCGCGCGAAGTGAATGTCCTTCCATGATCGCTGCGTCCATTTCGACTGTGCCAAGACTATTCAATGTCGATCCAGTTCCCGCATTGAAAATCGGATTGTCTTCGAGAACGACGACGGCAGCCTCCGCCGCATCGGTCGCTAATCCGCCCTGGTCGAGAATCTCCCAGCCGGCGAGGGCCGCAGTTTTGCAGCCTTCGAGCCGGGCGGGAAGGCTATCGTCTCTAATGGGTCCGGCGCCGCCGTGCACGATGATGGAGGGTTGGAAGGTTATCATGAGATTAATTTTTTTTATTTGATCATGCGGACCAACTCTAATGATGGTTTCTGAGTCTTAAAATCCTCCCCCTTGACGGGGAAGGACAAAGGTGGGGGTGACATCGTACTTTCTCATCTGCACCCCCCATCTTCATCTTCCCCCGTCAACGGGGGAAGAAAGATTGGGACAAGACGTTGAGTTGGCAGTTAACATTGATCAGCTAGCGAGTTCTCTCAAGACCGCCCGGCACGGCGCGCCGTCAGAGCCGGCGAGTTTCACCGGCGGGCAGAATAATTCGTAGCGCCCCGCCGGTACGTCGGACAGGTCAATGCCTTCGAGCAAGATTACGCCGCGATTGAGAAACGCCAGATGAACTGGCACCTGTTCGTCGGCTGCCGCAGCGGAAAGATAATCAAGTCCAACCAGTTTGACACCGAGCTTGACGAGCGCGTCAGCGCCGTCGACGGAAAAAGGCGCAAAGCTCGGATCGTACACGCCCTTTTTTAATAGATTTGAATTGCGTGTTTTGAACAGCACCCGAGTTTCACCCTGCAGTTCCGCTTTGGCGACATCCGTCGCGGTGATGCGCCTGCGGGGTTCAACGGCACAGACTCTTGCCGGCCCGATAAATGTCTCCAGCGGCAGAGACTCGATGGTGATCCCGTTGGGAACGAAATGAAACGGCGCGTCGACATGAGTGCCGGCGTGAACGCTCGTGTGGATCGACGAAGAATTATTCGCGTCCCCTCGGCTCATGCGCTTGCGCTCGATCAACTCGAGCGGCTGCGCCGTCACCCAACGTATCAACTGAGGCGAAAGGGTTAGGGAGATGTCATAGAGTTTCACGGGCGTTACCTCCGACCAGAATATTATGCGAGGCAAGACCATGTGACAAGCTGCCAAGAACGCAAAGTGACGGACCAAGCCCCGTCATCCCGAACGAATGTGAGGAATCTGAGAAGGATTTCTCCTTTACGTCGAAATGACAAGCTCCCCGTTGGCGGCCTTCGCGCCTTTGCGCGAGTCACTCCGATTTCTTTGATTGTCTACTTTGCGCCCTTTGCGCTCTTTGCAGCTACATTCCGAATCCAAATCCTATCTCACTATGTGACCTTTGTATTACTATAGTTCAAAATTTGCGCCGCCTACGCAAATGATCTGGAAGCTGAAAGCACTCGGAGCCGGAAATTCCTCCCGCCAAGGCGCAAAGTCGCCAAGTGACACGCCGAGGCGTGTCATCCCGAGCGAATGCGAGGGATCTAAGAAAGATTTCTCCCCCTTGGTCGAAATGACAACCCGTTTTCCTTTGCGGCCTTTGCGTCTTTGCGCGAGATAATCCGATTGGGTTGCGGCCGCGCTAGGTCCTTTGTGGTCGATCATCTTCCAAGATGAATCGCGAAATTGCCGGCGACGACGCTCAGAATGCCGGTGACGATCTTCCAATTGATCGATTCGACGTCGCGCAGAAATATTCTCGCTTGAATGAGCGACCACACCGGATAACTTGTCGCGATCGGTACGACGACGACTACCCGCCCCAAACTGATTGCCGTAATAATGAACAGAATGGACAAAGTTTCGCACAATCCCGTCGCCAGGAAAGGCCCAATCGCTTGACGATTCCACACCAAGCGGTGCGACTCCGGCGAACCCGCGAGGTAAACGAGGAAACCTGCGAGCGAAACCGCACCCATCAGCGCGGAGAAAAACAAAGGCTCG
>DASXSW010000436.1:0-11545 GCA_036505755.1 Binatia bacterium
CGACGGTTGGAGCAAGTAGGCTAGATACAAAGTGTTCACGCCTATAATGGCACGAGAGCTTAGCCCTTTTTATTGGGCCGACCCGGCCATTGCAAATGTATTCGGATGTTGCGCGCCCAAGATTTGGCGTAACGCTGACGCATTCAACGGCGATCCTGATCCTGGGATGCTGCGATTCCCGGATGAGCACGTCGAGTAAGCTCTAGTACAGTTTGTTGAAGCGATTGCTAAGCCGCCACTTTCCCCGAGAAATAGACCCCGCCGGTTTAATCTTAACCTCAAGGTCGGCTCGCTTGGGTTGTTTGGATATCAGTACCTCTCGTCAATTGGCGCTCAAGTACTTGCAAAAAGATATACGATCATCGATTACGATCGTGACCGGTATTTCTACACCGGTGTGTTCTATCGTTGCAAATCGTGGCGGCGGTCGTGGAACCTGAAATTGCTATCGTCCATTTTCGTTCAGATCCGTTCGGAAAAAACATTCCAGAAAATATTCCAACCTCGGAATGACATCTAAGTGAACAACCAATCCGCTGATTGTTTTAGAATATTGGAAAGCTTTGACCGCAATTGTCTCCTCCTTTCCAACCGGCATCTCATTTGCTCCACACATTTAGAACCAATCTCGTGAAGGAAATTGATAACTTAGCCCAATGAAAACCGTCACGTGCCTGTTTCTGGTTGTGCTCCTAATTGCCGGCTGCGCCAGCGTCACCCCGATCAATGATATGCCGAGTATCGTACTCGGCGAACCATCCTTTTATCCCACTCTAGCAGCACATACCGATGCGTCGATCATCGCCGGTAATCGGGTCGAGCTCCTGCTCAATGGCGAGCAGATATTCCCCTCGATGCTTCAAGCGATCCGCGGCGCGCGTAACAGCATTACCTATGCGCAATACCTGTACGAAGACGGCGCTATTGCGCACGAGATTGCCGAAGCTTTCGCCGAGCGCTGCCGCGCCGGCGTCCAGGTGAAAATATTGCTCGACTCGCTTGGCAGCGGCAATATTCCCCAAACTATCCCCGACCTATGGAAAAAATCAGGTTGTCAGTTGGAGTGGTTCGAGCGCATCAAGGTATTTCAATTCGTCACCCCGTGGGAGCTTTTAAATTATAATCATCGAAGTCATCGTCGTATTCTCGTGATCGATGGAAAAATCGGTTTTATCGGCGGCCACGGAGTGAGCGAGGCTTGGACTGGCAACGGACGGACGCCGGAGCACTGGCGTCAAACAGATGTACGAGTCGAAGGGCCAATTGTCCAACAACTGCAAGCTGCCTTCGTCGACAGTTGGCGCAGAACGACAGGAAATGTGCTTGGCGACGACAGCTATTTTCCAGCGCTCGATTCGCAGGGAAAAGTTTATGCGCAAGTAGTCAAAAGCTCACCTTTGGGCGGCAGCTTCGGGACATACCTGTTATTCCTGCTCTCCATCACATCGGCGCAAAAAAGCATCCACATCGCGAACCCCTATTTCTTCCCCGATGAGCGAATCGAAGAGGCCTTGATTAATGCCGTGAAAAGGGGCGTGAAGGTGGTAGTGCTCACTCCGGAAAAAGGCGACCATGCGACGACCTCTTCGGCCAGCCGTAGCGGTTTTGGCCCTTACCTACTCGGCGGCGTTGAAATCTACGAATATCAGCCGGCTCTCATGCACACTAAAGCCATGGTTGTGGATGGCGTATGGGCAACCGTGGGAAGCGCGAACCTTGATTATCGTTCCATCGCTATCAATGAAGAAATCAATCTTGTCGTATACGACGCTGTGTTTGCCGGCCAACTCGAGAAATCTTTTCAAGAAGATCTAAAGTATGCCAAAAAGCTGACTTACGAAGCTTGGAATTCGCGCCCCTTTATCGACAAAATCCTGGAGCTCTTCTCCATCCCGATAAAAGAGCAGTTGTGAGCAGCGCCTCTTTTGTCCAACTCCCTCGAGACGGTTTATTCAAAGTACCGGAGCTACGCGCTTGCCTTCAATCAAGAGGCTTTTCCGGCCTCGTCCGAGCACGACCTAGGATACTCGCGAAGATTGTCTTCTTTACGAGAGAACCTGCGGGCTTCGTCCCGAAGTTCTCTTTATACCGATATTTTGCACTTCTACAGAAGCCTGAAATTGCCATTCTTCTAGGCAGCGATTTTACGAAAACTTCGACCTCTGGTTTTTGGACGATTCGTGATTACTATTAACTGGAGGGTTTGTCGCAGAAGATGAACAGAGGCGCGAGGAAGTCTCCGACTTCAATCCGCCTTCGACGTGTAAATAGAGTCACGTCTAGGTCAAAATATACTGAAGAGGTTCGTTAAATTATGAAAGAAACTAACGACGCGTAGTAGTTCAGTTTAGGAAAGATCTCTCACTTTGTTCGAGATGACACATGGCTTAGTTGTCATTCCGAGCAAAGCGAGGAATCTTGCTCGATTTTAAGAGTCATCGTGGAGTGAAAATGAACCACTACCGAACGACGATCTCATGCTTCCTTTTGTTGGGATTGGCCTTTCCTCCTTTTCTCCGGGCCCAGGCCTTGCCTACCGGCGAAAAGCAAAAAATCGAAGCTCTGATCAAACAGGTCGCGGCATTAAAGGACGCAACTTTTGTCCGTAACGGATGGAATTACAACGCTAACAACGCAGCCACTTTTTTGCGGCTCAAATGGGAAACTAAGGTAGCCGAGGTAAAAACTGCTGTTGATTTCATCGATAAAGTCGCCAGCATCTCGGGAACCTCCGGCCAACCCTACTTGATCCGCTTCAAGGACGGCAGCGAAATTCACAGCCATGACTTTCTCCTCGCCGAGCTTAAAAAATTGGAGATCCGGAACCTGCCGAGAGAAGCAGAGTAGCAACGCGCGTGCGCAGTGCCGACCAGCTGGTGACGGTAGATAGACGAGCAGCAATCTCTTCCCCGGCCTCTGTGCGCGTAAGGCTCACTGGTAAGAGTGTTTCCTACACGAGTCAATGAACATAAACGAAAAACTCGACGAAAAATTCCTCCTACGTTGTGGCATATTACTTGCGCAGGTAACAGATTGATACGACGGTATAGACACGAAGTGAACTGCCCCGTGTAAACCCCATCTAGTCAGACCCGTTGATATCGGCAGAGCGGCCCCCGATTGACCCGAGCTTCATTTGGGCACCGCGGATACTTCGGCTCGCGTGGTTGCCGACCGGCAATGTCACTTTTGTGACAGACGTCTGCGAAAAATTGAAGTAATGACCACCGAGCGCCGCTTTAGATCCGTTTAGAATTTGTTTTGCCTGCTTGCAGCGGATTCTCTCGCGCTGAAAGCTATCGGCTTCAACACGGGTTTGAAGCGATAATACATCATGTAAACGGCTGGTAGGGTGAGGATACTTATGAATTCGGTGGATGCAAAAACTTTGCAGCAGCTGAAAAATCTGGCAGGTTTTTCGGCGACTAGTCTAAAGAAGCTGGCAGACAACCTGTCCGTTAAAACCGCGGCAAAAAATGAGATTATTTTTGATCAGGGTGACGATGCCAAGCTGGTCTATTTGCTTTTGGCCGGAGTCGCCAAGCTATCCCATCTTAGCGATCAAGAAACGCAGACCATCGTCAGTCTCTTGCCCGCGGGGAGGTTTTTTGGTCTCGATTCCCTGATCCCGCAAACGCATTATGCTTTAAGGTGCGAAGCGTTTGAAGACTGCACCATCGGCGCCATTAAACCAAAAACTTTGATTGAACTATTTTCGGGTGCTTCGTATGAGACATTTCTTAGTGGATACGTCGCGGTCTTTCATCCCGCTAGAGCTGCGTACATTCATTGCCTCAGAGGCATCGGCGTCGATGTGCGCAGGCGCCTTGCAATGGAGCTTCTTAACCTGGCTGATCGTTTCGGCGCCGTCGATCCGCGCGGAATTTCCATCACGCTGAATCTTAGTCACGAACTGCTCGCCAGTATTGTCGGTGCCTCGCGTCAACGCGTGACGGAATACCTCAATGAATTCGACCGCGACCGCATGATTTTTCGCGACGGCCGTCGTATCATCATTGCCCCGGAAAAGCTTCAGAAGATCTTCAAAGTTGTGGCGAATACCATCAAGTGGACGGCGGTTGGGGACAGCGACTCTGCGACTTGATCCAGCACTTGGACCCGGCATCGGCATGGATGAAACCATTCAAAACCGCATCTTTGATCCTTTTTTTACCACCAAAGAGCGCGGTAAAGGAACCGGTCTGGGGCTTGCGTGGCTTACGGAATTATGAAAAGCCACAACGGCTGGATCCAAGTTGAAAGTCGACCGGCGCAAGGAACAACTTTTTGTTTGTACTTGCCGGTTGTCTCGAACCAGTAAAGGGGAACAACCTGTGGCGGAAAGAACCTCGTCAGCCAACTTAACAGCCAATCGGCCGAGAACCATTCTCATCGTGGAAGACGAACAACTCATGCTTCGTATTCTGAATCAGGTCTTCTCCGAGCATGGTTTTCAGGTCTTTGCGGCCGCGGACGGTGAAGCGGCGATCGAGATCTATCGTAGTCACAAGCGGGAGATCGACATTGTATTGCTTGATATTGGTATTCCCAAAGTTCCCGGTTGGAATGTGTTTCTCAAGATGAGAGAGGAAAATCCAGACGTGCGCGTTGTGATCGCGAGCGGCTATCTAGATGACGAGTCGAAAGCTAAAATGACCCGTGCGGGCATCATGGGTTTCGTCGATAAACCTTACTTGCTTCATGAATTAGTAGAGACTCTTAAAAGGTTAATTGACGCGCCGGTGCCTCCCAGCGGTTCTAACACTCCGGTAACATAAATACTTCAATTCCATCCAGGCCATCGTCTTTCAAAACCTCGAAGACGGGAACAAAATAAAAGATTCGACCGAACTCCATGTCGTCCGCGCCTCAGACTCGGATCGCTTATAGCGGCGGATCTCCGTCAGGCAAATCGTCCGAAGCCAACCCCAAGCGTTCTTCGTTAAGTGGTGCGGTTGCTCGTTTGCCCGTGTCCCCAGCCTTGTGCGCGTAAGGCTTACTCGTAAGAGTATTTCCTCCACGAGTGAATGACACCCGAGCGAAAAGCCTCACAGAAAACTCCAAAGGGTCTGGCACACAATCTGCTCGTAGATAGTACAACAATGAATCCAACGAACCTTCGCTAGGTATCTCGAGAAAGATAAAGAATAAAACTGTGAATTGTCCCCGTTGCCAAAAATACATTGTTCCTGATTTTTATTGCATCAGCTGTGGCTACGTACCACCAAAGATGCAGAACCCAGATCCGAATGAAATCACTGAACTCGAGATTCCGTTGAGCCTCAACAGGCGTCCCTCTCGCCAGGCGTTTCCCTGAGTCATGTTATGTGGTACCTGGCTCAGCGGCAAATCAGAAGAAAGGAGAAACGGACATGAACAATATTTTCTACATAGTTGGGGTTGTCGTGGTGGTACTTTTCGTTGCCGGCGATCTTCTGAGGTAGCCCGGCGCCGCGCGAGTGATTCCCCGACTTGTTTTTAGAACTGCCTCGTAGTGGACGGCAATCAGTAGTTAAGCGGTAGTGGTTCAGTTTGGGAAAGATCTCTCACTTTGTTCGAGATGACACATGGCTTATGTAGTTGTCATTCCGAGCAAAGCGAGGAATCTTTCTGATTTTAAGAGTCATGGTGGATTGAAAATGCACCACTACCAGTTAAGCCGATCGCTTGATGCACCGACGACCATGGTGCTATCGTACACATTCTTTGTGCGCTCCAGTGACGAGGGAGTCGTGTACGTAGTCAGTATGGAACGGCAGGTCGAATCCGCTCGGCCCATCAGCGGTAACCGTGTGCCGCGGGCACGGTCATCCGCCCAGCTGAGCCGAGCCCACGTGGATCGCGGTCTGGCATCCCTCAGCGCCGGAGCCTCGCGGCTACTTGAGGCGAGACGAGTCCTGTGAAATCGAAAAATCACAAGAAACCTTCTGGACGCGACGCGAACAATAAGAAAGCGTCCGAATCGAAAAGCAAGAAACGTTCAGTGTTCTCGCGCCCAATACCTGCCGGACGGACACAGAAATCGGGTGACTATCCAAACCACTTTCCCATCGTTGGCATTGGCGCTTCCGCCGGCGGGTTGGAGGCGTTCACGGAATTGCTTCAGCCATCTGCCCCTCGATACGGGCATGGGTTTCGTGCTGGTGCAGCATCTCGACCCGCAGCATGAAAGCGCGCTCACGCAGCTTCTCACCGGGTGACTTCGATGCCAGTGCGCGAGGTCACGAACAATCTGCGCGTGGAGGAGAATCACGTTTATGTCATTCCGCCCAACACCAATCTCGGCGTCGCGCAAGGCGTTTTGAAACTTCGGCCGCGCCAGCAGACGCGCACGCCGACTCGTTCTATTGATTTGTTTCTTGAATCGCTGGCGCAGGACCGACGCGAGCGTGCCATCGGGGTGATTCTTTCCGGCACGGCGACCGATGGCACGCTGGGCTTGGAAGCCATCAAAGCCGAGGGCGGGATTACGTTCGCGCAGGATGATTCGGCGCGCTACGACTCCATGCCGCGCAGCGCGATTGCGGCGGGATGCGTGGATTTCGTTCTCAAGCCGGAGGACATCGCCAAAGAGCTCGCTCGCATTGCAAACCATCCCTACGTCGCGGGTCAACCTCATGAAATCTCCCCGGAAGACGACCGGGCCGCCGCGACGGCGCACGAGGACGATGAAACTCCGCTGCCATCTGGCGGCCACGGAACTCCGGGGACAGGCGCGAAAAGCGGGCGCGGCAAAGCTGAGCGGGCGGACGTCAAAGGGGGAGAGAACGGTTTCAAGAAAATTCTGCTCCTCCTGCGCAACCATTGCGGGGTGGATTTCTCGCTGTACAAATCGACGACCATCCAGCGGCGCATCACCCGGCGCATGGTGTTGAGCAAGCAAGACGCACCGGAGGGCTACGCCAGTTTCCTCCGCGGCAATGCCAAAGAACTCGACGCGCTTTACTCCGACGTACTCATCAGCGTGACGAGTTTTTTCCGCAACCCGGATGCTTTCGACATTCTCAAACGCAAAGTTTTTTCCAAGCTCCTTCAGCAGCGCGGCAACAACCCGCTCCGCGTCTGGGTGCTCGGCTGTTCCACCGGCCAGGAAGCGTATTCCATCGCGATGGCGTTCGTGGAATCAGCGGAGAATGCTTCGCACGCACGCAAACTCCAGGTGTTTGCCACCGACCTCAACGAGACGCTGCTGGACAAAGCCCGGCACGGCCTTTACGCCAAGAGCCTCGCGCAGGATATCTCACGGGAACGGTTGCGGCGATTTTTTGTCGAGGAAGAAGCCGGCTACCGGGTCGTCAAACCGCTCCGCGAGATGGTTGTCTTCGCCCGGCAAAATCTCATCAGCGACCCGCCGTTCTCGCGCCTGGACCTCATCAGTTGCCGCAATCTGCTGATTTATTTTGAGCCGAGTTTGCAGAAGAAGGCCTTGCCCATCTTCCATTACGCGCTCAAGCCGGAAGGATTTTTGTTTTTAGGCGCGTCGGAATCCATCGGCAGTTTCACCAATCTTTTTGAGCCGGCGGACAAAAAGCACAAGATATATTTCAAGAAGGCTGCGCCGATTCAGGCGCTTCATCTGCCGGTCAAAAAAGAACGTGGCGAGCAGCCCTCGCCGGGCCCGAGAGTGCTCCTGCCGAGGGGGAACGGCCGGGCAGAGCTGCCGGAAGGTCTCCGCAGCGAACTCAACGCCCAGCGCGAAGCCGACCGCGTCACCGTCAATCAATTCGCTCCGCCCGGGGTGCTTATCAATGCCGAGTTGCAAATCCTGCAATTTCGCGGGCCGACCAGCGCGTATCTTCAACCGCCCACGGGCAAGGCGAGCTTTGACGTGCTCAAGATGGCGCGCGAAGGCTTGATGCTGCCGCTGCGGGGCGCCATCAACAAAGCGAAGAAGGAAAACAAGACCGCGCGCACGGAAAACGTGCGGGTCAATCAGAACGGCAAGACCCGGAAGGTGAATCTGGAAGTGATTCCGCTGAAGAATTTGCGGGAGCGCTGCTTTTTGATTGTGTTCGAGGACGCCGAAAAGGCGGGGCGGCCCTCCGAGGAATCGGTCGAGCCTCGCGGTGGACTGAGGACCCGCCCTGCCAGCAAAAAGGCAGAATCCCGTCGCATCAACGCACTCGAAGCCGAGCTTTCCGAGACACGCGATTACCTGCAATCCATCCAGGAACAGCACGAAGCCGCCAACGAGGAACTTCAGGCATCCAACGAGGAAGTCCAGTCCGCCAACGAAGAACTCCAAAGCATCAACGAAGAGCTGGAAACGTCCAAGGAAGAGTTGGAGTCGGCGAACGAAGAGTTGACCACCGTCAACGAGGAGATGGCCAATCGCAACACTGAGCTTAGTCGCCTCAATGCCGACCTGAATAATCTCCACACCAGTGTCAACATGGCCATCGTGGTGCTTGCGCGCAACCTGACCATTCGCCGCTTCACCGCCCCCGCGGAAAAAATCTTCAACCTGTTGGCGACCGATGTGGGTCGGCCGTTGAGCGGTGTTCGGCACAATCTCCTTGTCGCCAATGAACGTGGCAGCCGAGGTAACGACGGCCCCTCTTCGGTGACCACAGAAAATCACAGCCTCAATACCTCGGCTGCACCTACCCCCTTCCCATTGGAAGACTTCCTGCGAGAAGTCATCGACACGGTGAGCGTGCGCGAGTGTGAAGTCCGAGACAAGGACGGCCGCTGGTACGTCCTGCGCGGACGACCTTACGTGACGGCGGATAACAAGATCGACAGCGCGGTGCTGGTGCTGGTCGATATCGACGACCTCAAAGGCTCGGAGCGGAAAGCCAAAGCCGCCCGCGACTACGCCGAGGCCACCATTCGCACGTCGCGCGACCCGCTGATTGTCCTGCGCGCGGACCTGCGCGTGAACACGGCCAACGAAGCGTTCTACAAGACTTTCAAGACCACGCCGGATCAGACCAAGGGCCGCTCGATTTATGATTTAGGCGACCAGCAATGGAACATACCCAAACTGCGCATGTTGCTCGAAGACATCTTGCCCCGGAACAGTTTCTTCAACGACTTCGAGGTCACGCACGACTTCCCCCAAATTGGGCGGCGCACGATGCTGCTGAATGCCCGGCGACTGGAACTGGACGACGGCGCGCCGGCAATGATTCTCCTGGCGATCGAAGACGTGACCGAACGGCAGCACGCCGATGTCATCACCGCTTCGCTGGCTGCGATTGTCAATTCCTCGGAAGACGCCATCATCGGCAAAGACATGAACGGCGTTATCACCAGCTGGAATAAGAGCGCCGAGCGGCTGTTCGGCTACACCGCCCAGGAAGCCATCGGCGAGCCCATTACCATGCTCATTCCTCCGGACCGCCAGCACGAAGAACCTGAAATTCTCGCGCGGCTCAAGCGTGGCGAAAGTGTGAACAATTTCGAAACTGTCCGCTTGCATAAGAATGGTTCGCCGTTGGAAATATCTCTGACCATCTCCCCGATCAAGGATGCCACCGACAAAGTCATCGGCGCATCGAAAATCGCTCGCGATATCAGCGAGCGAAAGCGCGCGGAGGATGCGTTGCGCCAGGCGCACGCCGAGCTTCAGGCGCACGCGGAGGAGTTGGCCCGCTTCAACAGCGTCGCGGTCGGGCGCGAGTTGCGCATGATTGAATTGAAGAAAGAAATCAATGAACTTTGTCAGCGGCAAGGTGAGCCAGCGCGCTATCCGCTCGAATTCGAGCAGGAGAGAAAGGAGACCGATGGCTAAACAATCGCATCTCAAAGATGAGTCTCCAACCGCGCTCCCGAGCGACAGCCTGGTGCCGCTGGAATCGATCCTGTGCACCGAGGAATTGAATCGCCGGCCCTCGCGGCCGCCGGATTTCGAGACGGAAAACCGCGCGCTGGCGGCACTGGTTCAGGCGCTGGCCGATTCGCCGCGCACCATTCTGCAGACGCTGGCCGACAAGATCCTGGAGGTCTTCAAGGCCGGCTCAGCCGGCATCAGCCTGCTGACCAAGGAAGATGGGGGAAAAAGGTTCCACTGGCCGGCGATCGCCGGCGTATGGAAACCGCACATCGGCGGCGGTACGCCGCGTGACTTCGGCCCGTGCGGTGACGTGCTCGACCGCAACGCCGCGCTAATGTTCCGGCATTTCGAACGGCGTTACACCTATTTCCTGCCGGTCACGCCTCCGGTCGAAGAGTGCCTGCTCGTTCCTTTTTACATTGAGGGAAATGCGGTCGGCACGATCTGGGCGATAACCCACGACGACCGCCGCAAGTTCGACGCCGAGGACCTCCGGCAGCTTGAAAGCCTAGGGCGGTTTGCATCAGCGGCTTA
The DNA here is from genome assembly GCA_036505755.1 of Binatia bacterium. Lineage (GTDB taxonomy): Bacteria > Desulfobacterota > Binatia > UBA9968 > UBA9968 > DP-20. The sequence continues at coordinate 10,313 of DASXSW010000436.1, forward strand.
TCAGGCCGTGGAGTTCCTGCATGCGTTGGAGCAACGCGGCGAAGCATTGGGGCAAAGTCACATCAAACTCGGCGAGCATATCGCCGAACTTCAGAAGAGGGATACGAAAGCTCAGGATGCGCGGCGCGCCGCGCTCAACCTGATGGAAGATGCGGTCCAGTCCCGCCAACTCGTTGAAACTCTGAACTTGCAACTGCGTGGCGAAATCGCCGAGCGCAAGCAGGCGGAAGAAGCGTTGCGCCAGAACCAGGCACAGCTGGAAAACAAAGTGGTCGAGCGCACTGAGGAATTGCAGCAGGCCAATGCGGTGCTTTTGCTCGACATGGAGGAACGAAAGAAGCTCGAAGAGCAGCTTTTGCAGTCGCAAAAGATGGAAAGCATTGGAGTCTTGGCCGGCGGCATCGCCCACGATTTCAATAATATTCTTAATATCATTCAAGGATATGCTTTTATCCTGCGCGAGCATGGAGCCCAGAACAAGCAGATTGGCGAAAGCCTTGCCGTCATTAACGAGACCGTCCAACGCGGATCTGCCCTCGTCCAGCAGCTCCTGACTCTGGCCCGGAAGAGCAGCACAAAAGTGGAATCGGTGAATGTCAATGGCTCGGTCAAGGGACTGATCGCATTGATGACTCAAACTTTTCCCAAGACCATCGAGTGGAGCTCTGCGCTGGAGGCGGATCTTCCGCCGATCACGGCGGATGAAAATCAAATCGAGCAGGCGCTGCTGAATCTTTGCGTAAACGCCCGCGATGCGATGTCCGACGGCGGCAGGCTGAGCTTTAAGACCGAATCGATTGATGGCGCGACCTTGCACGGTTTAGGCGAAACCTTAGACGGGCGCTATGTGTGCATTGAGGTGAGCGATACCGGGGTGGGGATCGATGAGAGCATTCGGAAGCGAATTTTCGAGCCGTTCTTCACGACCAAAGAATTAGGTCAGGGAACAGGATTGGGACTTTCTGTGGTCTACGGAATCGTGAAAAATCACAACGGCTTTATTAACGTCGAGAGCAGACCGGAGTCTGGCACATCTTTCCGATTGTACTTCCCGATCGCTAGTTCCGAGATATCGCCCAAAGAGCCGATTGTAGAAAGCGATCGGAAAATGGACGCATCCAATGACGCTACAACGGTTTTTTTAGTGGAAGATGAACAGAGCATGCTCTATGTCCTGGAGAAAACACTGTTAAAGCATGGATACAAAGTTTTAAAGGCGACCGATGGAGAAAT
>DASXSW010000437.1:0-4291 GCA_036505755.1 Binatia bacterium
GGTCATGAGCGCGGCCAGTGCGGCGCGCGGCTCCAGTACCAGGATTTGCGGTTCGAAACCGTGGCTTTCGAAGATTCCTAGACTTTTGCCGACATAGAAATGAGTGGCAGCGATGGTGTGGCTCGGCAGCGCGATTCTAAGTGGACGCAGTTTGGGTTTCTGCCGGGCGAGAAGCGATTGTGGTTCCGCCAAGAGGTTAACGCTAAAGCCAACGAACACGAATGCCAGAACCAACCTAGCGATTCGAGACATTGACAAGGCTTTCGGTCGATGGAGACGTATCATCGGCGTTTCGTAAAGATGTCACCCACCCGACCCTATGGATGGCCATTAAAGAATTACGCTCGTCGGGACCCAAGACTCGGGACTCGGTCTAGTTTGACTTCGCTACAAAAGTAGCGTCGTCGCGCGAACGAATCCGGGCGGATTACCACTTTTCGAATGGACCTCAAGCCAGTCCCCGTTGGAATTCACCACGCTCACTCGTGTTCCTGCCGGGATATTGGCTAAGACCTTAGAAGATCCCGAGGGTCCCTCAAAGACGGTGGTGGCGCGAAGGACTTCATAGATTCCGGGATTAGCTCCGCGCTGAGAATGAGAGGAAGGAGCGGGCCCGGATTTGGATCCTCCCGCCGGTGCTTGTTGCGCGGATTCGGGAGGCTGAACCGTCGAGGCGAGATTGCTGTCACTTGTTTCGCCGCCAATTTTCGGTTCTTCGACCGTACCCGGCGGCGCTTGCGGCGCAACTCTTGCCTGCTCTACGGGAGCGGGCTCCTGCTTCACCGGTCGGCGCAACAAATCTGTGCCGAAATAAACGCCCGTCCCGGCAGCGATGATAAGCGCAAAAACGACGCCGATGATCAACGCAGTATTGATGCCGCGACCTTCCTTAACGGACGGCACCGGCGGCGTGCGCGGAGCGGAAAGCCCTTCTGATGCGGCTCGCGGCGCTGCTGGCGTGGGAGTCGATGCCAGCGTCTGAACTTCTTCTACGGTGCTTGATGGGATCGGCTCAGTTGGCTTAGCCAGTCTTGCTCCACAATTTCCACAGAAATTTTTTCCCGGGTCGACTTGCTTGCCGCATTCAGTGCAAAACATGAGCACTTACCTCCGAAAAATTAATGCACGCTGTCGTGCGATTTGGGCGGAACATTAACCAATGAAGATGGACCGTGTCAACGATAGCGGGATCGTCCCCCACGCGCGACTTGCCATTTATTGGTGCGACAAACAGGCGCACCAGCCCAAATGGTTTTCGGCACTTATCATTCGCCTTGGCGATTACGTAGGCAGGCGATAGAAATAGTTGAACTGAGGCTACTGAGCAGATACAGGAATCAAGTATGGACAAGCTCCGTCCCCTTCACGATGCCATCGCTCTCGACGTCGAAGACGGCATGTCGGTCGCGATGGGCTGCGGCCTCGAATCGCTCATTCCCTTCGCCGCAAGCCATGAGATCATTCGGCAGAATCGAAAAGATCTTACACTGATCTGTCCGATCTCCGACATGCAATTCGACCAGCTCATTGGCGCTGGCTGCGCGAAAAAAATCATCGCTTCATGGGTCGGCAACGTCGCCGCGGGTTTGGGACACAACTACCGGCGCGCGGCGGAATCGGCTATACCACAGTCGATCGAAATCGAGGAGCATTCGAACTTCACAATTGGCCAGGGACTCCAAGCAGCAGCCATGGGTCTCCCCTTCTTACCGACCCGAACCGTTAAAGGAAGTGAATTTCGCACGGGCGATCAATTCCAATCCATTCGCTGCCCATTCACTAGCGAAGAGCTTGTCGCAGTTCGCGCGATCCAACCTGACGTGACGATCCTCCATGTTCAACGCGCCGATGCGCAAGGCAACGCCCATGTCTGGGGCAATTTCGGCGTCATGCGCGAAGCCGCCCTGGCGGCAAAAAAAGTTATCCTCACTTGCGAGGAAGTGGTCGATCACGAAGTCATCCTTAGGGATCCCAACCGGACCGTGATTCCAGGTTTCGTTGTGTCGAGCGTCGTCCATGAACCTTTCGGCTCGTTTCCATCACCGACGCAGGGATATGCGCGGCGGGATGACGACTTCTACTTCCACTATCACAAAGCGACCCGGACGCGCGATGGCTTCGAACAGTGGCTAAACAAATGGGTACTTGGCGTTGAAGGACATCGCGAATTCTTGACTCTTCTGGGTGATAAACGACTCGATCAATTACGACCGCAAGGCAACCTGTTTGCGCCCGCGGTGAGCTTTAATTATTAGGGTGATTGGATAACGATGAACTTGTCTGAAAAAAGTCCACATGCTTCGCGTCCGTCGAAGGACTCAACATGACATATCCTGAACATCGTGAAGGACTCTGCCGAAAACCACTTCAATACAAATACACTAAGGAGGCACACTATGAAGACAGTCTCAACTTTTAAACTCAGTCAGGAAGGCTGCGACCTAATCGTCAACGCCGCCATCGAAAAAGCCAAGGACCTCAAACAAATCGTCAGCATCTGCGTCGTCGATGCGGGAGGGCACCTGATGGCGTTCAAGCGCATGACCAACGGACGGACGCACAACACGCTGATCGCGCAAACCAAAGCTCGTTCAGCCGCACTCACCACAGCCGCGACGGGTAAAGTGGGTCGTGACGGTAGCGAGATTCCCGATCATCAAGTGCTGGCGCAAACACTCGCCGTAGGCCCGGGCTGGTTTATCAGTATCGAAGGCGGTATTCCGATCAACGTCGACGGCCAGTGCATCGGAGCGGTCGGCGTCAGCGGCGCTCCGTCTGCTGTCGACCGGCAGATCGGTCAAGCGGGAATCGACGCGTTCAATAGGGCGTGAACATCAGTTCAGGTTCCGGGTTCAAGTTCAAGGCGAGGTTGCGGGGACATAGAACCTTGAACTTTGAACGGTCAAAGCCATGCACTATACCCTTCGCGAGCTAACGGTCGCCGCCGCGGCGCGGGAAATTCGCGATGGCGACAAAGTCTTTGTCGGTATGCGGCTGCCGTTGCTCGGATTTGCCGTTGCCAAAGAAACTCATGCGCCGAATGCCGTCGGCATTTTTGAAAATGGCGTGATTCGCGATTGGCCGGCGCTCGAATCGATTTTCACTATGAGTGATCCGCCCAATGTCGCTCGCGCGCTTTATTGCGGCGATTTAAACGACGTCATGTATCTTTTACAAACCGGCCGCATCGATCTCGGCTTCATCGGTGGCGCCGAGGTCGATCGCTTCGGCAATCTAAATACCCATTGGGTGGAAGAAAACGGCAAACGGATTCGGCTTCCCGGAAGCGGCGGCGCCGCGGACATAGCCACGATGGCCAAGCGCTGCATTATCATCATGAATCATGAGAAGCGGCGCTTTACTTCCAAAGTTCAATTCATCACATCGCCGGGGTTCGGCGACGGCGGCGACTGGCGCGAGCGGCATGGTCTGCCGGGCGGCGGCCCAAGCCGTGTGATTACCAGCATGGGAATTTTTTCATTTGAGGCAGAAAGTCGCGAAATGATTTTAAGCTCCTACCATTCCGGGATTACGGTCGAAAAGATCGAAAGCGAGACAGGCTGGCCACTCCGCACCACTGATAGTGTATACGAAACTACTCCACCAACGGAAAAAGAATTAACCGCGATCCGAAAATACGATCCAAAACGAGTCTGGACTTCTTAAGCAAAACCAACACTCCACCACTCCAATATTCCATCGCTCCAACTTGCTCACGCCTCCAGCTTTACCGAATTGATCACCACCGTGTCGACCGGCACGTCGTCATAGCCACTCTTACGTCCGGTTTTCACTTTCTCAATGCTGTGCACGATATCCATGCCTCCAACCACCTGACCAAAAACCGCGTAGCCGAATTCGGCCGGCGCCGTGCTTTTATGATTGAGAAAGTCGTTATCCTTGACGTTGATAAAAAATTGCGAGGTCGCGCTATCGACTACGTTGGTCCGCGCCATGGCCACGCTGCCGAGCTTGTTTTTTAATCCATTAGCGGCTTCATTTTTGATCGGTGCGTTGTTTTTTTTCTCGTTCATCTGCGCGTCCATCCCGCCGCCCTGGATCATGAAGCCCGGGATGACCCGATGAAAGATCAGCCCATCGTAGTGTCCTTTGCTCGTGTAGTCGAGAAAGTTTTTCGTCGTGATAGGCGCGTTTTCCGCGTCAAGCTCGATCCGAATATTGCCCATGCTCGTCGACATCGATACCACGGGATTTTTTTCCGCCATCGTGACCTCCTGTGATTTTCACCACGCTTAACATCTTTTTCCGCTAAGCGATACGGGTGGAATTA
>DASXSW010000438.1:0-5560 GCA_036505755.1 Binatia bacterium
GGGTTATACGTCAACGATTGAGAGAGTGATGGCCTGTGCCGATCTAGCAGTCACGAAGCCGGGCGGATTGACCGTCTCCGAGTGCCTTGCGGTCGGGCTACCGATGGTGTTGATCTCGCCGATCCCCGGACAAGAAGAGCGAAACGCAGATTACCTGATGGAGCACGGCATCGCTGTAAAAGCCCCGGACATAGCGGCGTTGGAATTCAAGATCGGTCAACTCGTCAAGGAACCGGAACGACTCAAACATATGCGCGAGAACATGCGTGGACTCGGCCGGCCCGATGCTGCGCATGCGGTACTGAGCCGTGTCTTGGGCGGCCGATGAAGTTTTCACGTTGGTTACGGCCATGGTTGTTGATCGGCTGGATCGCGCTGTTGAGTTTTTTCTTTGCTCAAGTGGAAATTCAGATCGAAGGTCCGGCGGGTTGGGCGGGCAATTTGCCAACCTGGCGTGTCGAAAAACATTGGCTGCTCGACTTGTTTTGGAGTGGCCGGAGCATGACCGGTTATCACGCCTGGGTCTTTCCTTTCATCGCCTTGGTATTTCACGTGCCCGTGTTCGTAGGCGGACGTTGGTCTTGGCGCCTCGAGGCGCGCATAGTCGGAATGATCATGCTCTTTTGGGTTATCGAAGACGTTCTCTGGTTCACTTTCAATCCTGCTTTCGGCTGGAACAAATTTTCATCCGTGCACATCCCGTGGCATAAACATTGGTGGAACGGGTTGCCAGTGGATTACTGGATCTCGACGACAATCGGAACCGTTCTGCTCGTGTGGTCGTATCGCGCAAAGAAGCAAACCTTCGATCGAGCGTGACTGCGGGCGCTGGATGAAAACTCGAAAGGAGCCCCTTCGACGACGCTCAGGGCGAACGGATAAGTAGTTGATTTCTGTGTGCCTCGCTTCCGTTCGTAGTGAGCTCAGTCGAACCATGAACGAATTTTTCATACAGCTCGCGCTAAAAAACGCGCTGTTCACGGAGATTTAATGTCTCTCTCGGGGATGTTTGAAATCCCTCGCCTTCAGGCGAAGTCAAGTTCGTCATGCCGGCGAACGCCGGCATCCAGGTTCGTTTTCGGTTCAAGTTCCAGAACCGCCAGGATTCCGGCTGGAGTCTATCCTGAGCGCCGTCGAAGGGCCGGAATGACGGGAACAAGAGTCGACTTCCAGTCGACAAATTCAGAACCCCTCGGCTTGGAGCCGAGGATCGTTCAGTTGCACTGGCTCCGTATGATTCCGGCTTATGCTTTGTCGCGACGGAACTCATAACCCTAATTTTCTAAAGACTCGACGTCAGTAGGAAAATAATCTTGCTTTTACCGATGCGGATTTTCATAAGCTATGCATCCCAGGATAGAGAACCGGCGAATTCTATATATCTTGCGTTACGCGATCAGGGACAGCGGGCATTTTTCGACCGCACCGATCTTCCGGCCGGCGACGAATATCACAACCGCATACGGAAGGCGATTCAGAAGTCACATCTCTTTATTTTCTTGCTCAGTCCAAATGCGCTGGATGCCGACAGCTATACGCTGGAGGAATTGAGCATCGCCGAAAAGGCCGGCGTCAAACTTTTACCGGTGGTGCTTCGCGAGCCCGCCATGGATCAAATTCCAGCCTCGATAAAGAACGTCACGTTTCACCGGCCGGCGGGCAATTTGGCGGCAAGCGTCGCTGCAGAAGTTCACCGCATCGCGACCGATTTCATGCGGAAACGACTCAAAAGACTTGCCGCCGCACTGCTGATTGTCACCGCGGTCGCTGGCGCATTCTTCTACCTCCCTGAGGCGCGGAACAGAGGCGAGCTAATCGGTAAAGACGGCGCCCCCGCAGTGTTGGTTCCCGCCGGCAGCTTCGTCATGGGCGATGATGAAAACTCGCCGCGCCGAGACGTTTACGTCGATGCCTTTTACATGGATCAGTACGAAGTCACGGTGTCCCGCTATGCAAAATTTTTAAAAGCGACGGGCAACGTCGGAGCGCCGGAAGAATGGGAGACCGTGGATCTGCAGAACGGCGCTGAACTACCAGTGGTCGGTGTTGATTGGCATGATGCGGATAGCTACTGCCGCTGGGCGGGTAAACGGCTGCCGACGGAATCGGAATGGGAAAAGGCCGCGCGGGGTTCTGACGAACGCAAGTATCCCTGGGGTAACGACGTGCCTACGCCAGAGCATGCGATATTTGGTAAGCCGTATAAAAACCCGGTCTACAAGGATGGAGTCGCTGCGGTGGGCAGACATCCCAAGGGCACAAGCCCATTTGGCATTCACGATCTCTCGGGCAACGTATCGGAATGGGTGGCAGACTGGTTTGCAGAGGGGTTTTCGCGTGCCGATGTCCGAAATCCGAAAGGAGCCGAAAAGGGAACCGTGAAGGCAATCCGTGGTGGCGGATGGTACGATCCACCGGAGCGATTGATAATAGCCAAGCGGTGGTACGCGAACCCGGATCAACGCTCGGACGACTTGGGATTCCGCTGCGCGAGCGACGTGAAGTGAAGTAAGCCTAAGCCGGATTATTCATGCAGCAGAGGAAAAACCTCGACAATATGTATGCTGCGGGTTGAGCTCTCTAGAAGGCGATGGCTGAATGGTTCTCGATCTGTCGTTTTGGAAAAATCCGCTCTTTTTCTTGATCATTCCAGCCCACGCGCGAATCCAGACGTTTTCGTTCTTAGCCACCTGGATGCCGGGTTGCGCCGGCATGACGAACTTTTTCTTTGGCTGCAGGCGAGGCATGTTAACCATTCGCGGATGAGATATTAACTAAAAGTCTATCTCGGCGTGATCAACGCCGATGTCAGGAAGGCTTCGACCAGTGCGGCAATGAACAACAACGGCAATATGACCGTAATGAAGAATCTCAGACCTTGCACTAACTCGCTGCCAATCGTCGTTTCCGGTGGTCTGAAAAACTGTTTCATGACACGACTGCCGACCATGAGCCCGATGCTGGTGCCGAGGAACACCGCGGGAAGCTCCAGCAATCCATGCGGCACAATGCTCAATAACGAAAGCCACAGTCCACGCGTTTGCGCTGATAGTGAAAATATCACGCCGAGGGCGATGCCGTTTCCAAGAAGAAAAACCGCCGGTATGATACCAAACAAGCTTCCGAGCAAAATCGCCAGTACCGTTTTTAGAGTGTTATTTAAAAATATTGCGGCTGCTAATTCGAGTTTGGATAGGCCACGAAAATTTTTTACAAAACCGACGACCGAGGATTCGAAATGTTGGGCAAGGAGGGGAAAGTGCGATACGGCCATCAACCCGATGACGATGCCGCTTCCAAAGATGACTAGACTTGTTTTTAGATAGGGGTACAGCCGCTTGAGATAGGCGCGGCGTTCTTCTGCAGGCATGGCGATCATGGATTTCAAGCCTTACTTTAATTATCCTATCAGAACTCGGCGCAGGGGTACATTGCCGGCGATAGAGTTGTTGTAACGAGGACAGATCTGATCGAAGCCAGTATTAATCATTTGCGACGCGATCTGCCGCGATTTCATCACATGGTGCGCAAAGGGTATAGTCGAAGTACCGACAAGGAAAGGTTATGAAAATTAAAAGCATTCGGTCACACGTCCTGCGCGTACCGCTCGACGAGCCCTTGGCCGGCGGCCCGCCTTATTTTCGCTCGCATAACCAGTTCGTGATTCTGCGGGTGGAGACGGAGGACGGCATTGAAGGAATCGGCGCGACTTTTTTTGGCGGCGCGCTCAGCGCTACTCTGAAGCATGCCGTCGATCAGCTCGGTGAATTGATCATTGGCGAAGATCCGCTGCGCGGCGAAGCCATCACGCAGAAGCTCCGCAGCGCCGCCGCCAGCGCCGGTCCGGGCGGTATTCTCACGCTGGCGATCTCCGGCATCGACATGGCGCTCTGGGATATCAAGGGTAAATTACTCGGCCAGTCGCTTGGCACTATGTTAGGCGGATTGCGCGACCGTGTGCCAACGTATGCGAGCGGCGCGTTGGTGCGCGCTTACCCACTGGATCACCTGGTGAAGGCGGCGCAACTGCTCGTCGATCGGGGTTTCAAGCAAATGAAAACTCAACTGGCGCTGCCCGACACGACACCGGCAAAGGAAGTCGAGCGCGCTCGGTTAATTCGCGAAGCTGCGGGGCCCGACATCGATCTTATGTGTGACATCAATCAGCGTTGGTCGGTGCATCAAGCGATCGAGATCGGCAAGCGTGTCGAAGACGTGCACTTTTTTTGGCTCGAAGACGTCACCGTTCACGACGATTATACGGGACTCGCGCGCGTAGCCGACGCGCTGATAACGCCGTTGGCCGGCGGGGAATGCTTGTACGGCATCACGCCATTTCGTCACATGATTGAGGCCCATTCGGTGGATATTATTATGATTGATCTCAATCGGGTCGGTGGAATTTCTAACTGGATGAAGGTAGCGGCCATGGCCGAGGCCTTTAACCTGCCCGTGGTGAGCCATCTCTTCCCGGAGATTCACGTTCATCTCGTATCGGCGATCCCAAACGGGCTGACGGTGGAATACATGCCCTGGTCATTCCGGCTTTTCGAGGAAGTGCCGGTGCCGGTGAACGGCGAATTAGTCGTGCCAACGAAACCGGGCCTTGGCCTTCAATTCAATCGCGATATCGATCGCTACATCGTGAGTTAGGAAAACTAACCATAAGACGTTAGAGTTTTGTGTCGCAGGAGGTTTGGCATGAGCGAGGACTGGCGCAATCAAGGTGTCAAAATCATTTCGAGCAATCGGTTCGACTTCAACACGCCGCAGACTCCCGGCATGACCCGGGCGGCGGCAATCAATCGGGCGATGGCGGGGGCGAATAAGCTCTGGGCCGGCACCGTGAACATTCATCCCAATGCCAAAACCGCGCCGCACCATCACGGGGAATTGGAAAGCATAATCTACATCGTCAGCGGCAGAGCGCGAATGCGCTGGGGAGCTGAGCTTGAGTTTATCGCGGAGGCAGGTCCGGGAGATTTTATTTTCGTACCGCCGTTTGTGCCGCACCAGGAAATCAACGCCAACGCAAATGAACCGCTCACCTGTGTGGTCGTGCGCAGCGACCAGGAACCGATCGTGGTAAACCTGGACATACCGGCGGTCGAGAATCCGCAGGAAATCTTTTGGGTGGATCCAGCTCATCCGAAACCCTAGAGTCGAGCGCTTAAGCAATCATCGCCAAGATGTGAAAGTTGTGTTGGCGATCGGAGAGATTACCGCAGAGACCTAGCGTGGCTACGCCGCAACCAAATCTGATTGTCTCACGCAAAGGCGCAACGGCCGCCAAGGGGGAGCTTGTCATTTCGACCTAAGGGAGAAATCTTTCTCAGATCCCTCACATTCGTCGGGATGACGGGGCTTGGCCCGTCACTTTGCGTTCTTGGCGTCTTGGCGCGAGAATAATCCGAAGCACCGCAGAAGTATTTTTGTGATGAGACTGAGAAGCGGCATCAAATTATTGGACGAGCTGGAAGGGACGGGGGAGCCGGCAAAGAAAGGCGATCGAATCGTTTATAATTTTAAGATTTTTCTCAACCAAGGCGACGAAGTCCTC
>DASXSW010000439.1:0-5064 GCA_036505755.1 Binatia bacterium
TGATCAAGATCCAAGTCATTACCAAAACGAAACTCTATTTCCGACACATTCATCTCCCTCAAGTGACAAATTTACACCTTTCTAGAATGAGTTCGCCATTTCGTTGGTGCTCGGATCATAGCAGGTCTGATTCCAAAATGAGCGGTGACTCCGTTCGAGTTTCAGTTGTGCGCTGGCGCCGAGTGACGGGTGAAACCGAGTTAAAATTTTGATCGGCGGTGGCGTCGATCTCTATTGCACCACCACCGCCTCGCCCCGGCTAATCACGATCTCGCGGATCTTCGCGGGCAAGTTGAACGGCGCGTCGATGTCGATTCCGTTGGGAGTTTCCGGCGTGCGCGAGAAGAAGGTCACAAGCTCCTGCAAAAGTGGCTTCGGCAAGGGAACACCGAGGATTTCGGCGGAGCCAAGTTGAAACTTGCCCTTGCCATCTTGAGTGCGAAACACACCGCGCGCCGTTACCGGCACTTGGCCGGAAATATAGTTTAGCGGATCGAGAAGTCCTCCGGACGTTCGATGCCGCTTGAATTCATCGATGTCCACAAAAACGCGGCCCGCCAGTTGGCCGTCGCCGACGATTGTGATCTGCGGATTCGTAAGACCCCGAGGAATTTTGTCCTTAAGGTTAAAGTTGAGATAGGAATTGACTTCGAGCTCCGACCCCGTTGTTCGCTTCGACCGGACCGGATTTGCCGACGCATTCTTCGTGATCTCCTCGATCTTTCGTTCCAGGCGATCGCCCTGCTCTTTTGAAAGCTGGCCTGCAGCCGGGCTTGATGTCGTGGGGGTTAGAAACATGAGTCCGAAGAGAATCCCATGTCCGAGCTTCGTTAGTTCCATTCTACAATACGATAGAGTTTGCGGTGTTCGCCTTCAAGACTCTGGTAAGAATTGATCCCTCACGCTTCGCGAGCGGGAAAAGCCGTCTTGCAAAGACAGCTGCTCCATAGTTAATTGGCTTGATTCCACAGCAACCTCAGGAGCGATACATGGCTAACAACTTAAAACCGCGAAGCGGGGTGATCACCGACGGCCCGGACCGGGCGCCGACGCGGGCGATGTTAAAGGCGGCGGGTTTCTCCGACGAAGACTTACGCCGGCCAATCATTGGCGTCGCCAATACCTGGATTGAGATTGGTCCCTGCAATTACCACTTGCGCCGGCTGGCCGCTAAAGTAAAGGAAGGCATTCGTGCGGCCGGCGGGACGCCGATGGAATTCAACACCGTGTCGATCTCCGACGGCATCAGCATGGGCGCGGAAGGAATGAAATGTTCGCTCGTGAGTCGCGAGGTGATCGCCGATTCCGTCGAGCTCGTCGCGCGCGGCAATCATTTCGACGCGCTGGTTTGCCTTTCCGGCTGCGACAAAACCAATCCCGGTGTTGTCATGGCGCTGGCGCGACTGGACATTCCGGGTTTGGCGCTTTACGGCGGTTCCATCGCGCCGGGTCATCTGGGCGATAGAGACCTGACGATTCAAGACGTGTTCGAAGCCGTGGGTGCCTATGGCAGCGGCCGCATCAACGCCGAGCAATTCATGGCTGTAGAAAACGCCGCGTGCCCGGGGGCAGGTGCTTGCGGCGGGCAATTCACCGCCAACACCATGTCGACGGTATTGGAATTTCTCGGCATCTCGCCGATGGGTAGCAACGGTATTCCGGCCACGGTTGCCGAAAAAGACGAGGCGGCGTTTAACGCCGGCCAGCTCGTGATGGAACTACTTCGGCGTGATCTGCGACCGTCGCAAATCCTCACGCGCAAGTCGATCGAGAACGCGATTACGTCCGTGGCCGCGACTGGCGGATCGACCAATGCGGTGCTGCACTTACTTGCTATCGCCAGAGAAGCGGGCGTCGAGTTAGCCATCGACGACTTCGATCGGATCAGCAATCGCACACCGCTGATCGCCGATCTCAAGCCGGGGGGTCGGTTCGTCGCCAATGATCTTTACAAGGCGGGTGGCATTCAACTGGTGGCGAAACGGTTAGTCGACGCCGGCCTCATTCACGGTGATGCGATTACAGTCACCGGATCGACCATCGCCGAGGCGGCGCAAATGACCAAGGAGACGGCAGGACAAGAAGTTGTGCGGCCAGTTTCGAATCCGCTCAAGACCACGGGCGGATTGGTGATCTTGAAGGGCAACCTGGCCCCGGAGGGCTGCGTGGTCAAAGTCGCTGGGCACGAAAGAATGATTCACCGTGGGCCGGCGCGGGTGTTCGATCGGGAAGAAGACGCGTTTAAAGCCGTGCAGACGAGCAAGATCAAAGACAACGATGTCGTGGTGATTCGCTATGAGGGGCCTAAAGGCGGTCCGGGGATGCGCGAAATGCTTGGCGTGACCGCGGCGCTCGTCGGCGCTGGATTGGGCGATTCAGTAGCATTGCTCACCGATGGTCGCTTCTCCGGTGCGACCCACGGTCTCATGGCCGGACATATCGCTCCTGAAGCCGCGCAGGGCGGGCCCATCGCAGCGGTCCACGATGGCGACACGATCGTCTTCGACATTAAAGCGCGCCGGTTGGATGTCGAAATTTCCGAGCAGGAAATACAGGCAAGACTCGGCCAGTGGACGCCACCGCCGCCGCGCTACAAATCCGGCGTCATGGCGAAGTATGCTAAGCTCGTCTCGTCGGCGTCCGAAGGAGCGGTGACGCGGTGAAGAAATTCCACTTTGATTCGATCTTGCATGAGGATCTCGAGATAATTTGTTCCTAAAGTCGGTGTTTCTCAGGAAGCAACGAAGGACGCGAACGAGAGCGGTTTGAAGCCTACTCCTACAGCTTCGTGCCCCGCGTTTTTTTTTTGGTGATTGATGAATTCCGTTCTAACGGTTCTCTGCTATTAAGCGAGGAGGTTTGACAGATCCCGGCGCGGTTCGATAGTGTGCCGGCCATCAATTCTCACGCGCATGCGTTTAGTTATTCGCGCATGGAAAAGGAGACTGACCGATGAGCCTCGATTACGTCAGCAACCAAGAGATCATCCAAGCGGCGCGCCGCAATCTGCCGCAGGATGTGTGGGATTATCTAACCGGCGGCGCCGAGTCGGAAACCACTATGCGGCGCAATCGCTTGGGCTTCGATTGCCTGGCGCTCAGGCCGCGGGTGCTGGTGGATGTTTCAAAGATCGACACATCGACGACGTTTCTCGGACAGAAGCTGCGCATTCCGGTAATGATGGCGCCCATCGGTTCGCTGCAATCAATCACCCCCGAAGGCGGCGTCGCCGTAGCGAAGGCCGCCGCAGAATTCGGCACCATGAACTTCGTTAGCTCGGTCACGCAACCGAGTCTGGAAGAGATTGCCGCGAGCACGAACCACCCCAAGATCTTTCAGCTCTATGTTCGCGGCGGATTAGACTGGTGCGCGGAAATCATCGGGCGCGTGAAGAAGGCGGGTTATGCGGCCCTGTGTCTCACCGTCGACACCGCTCATTACAGCCGGCGCGAGCGGCCGCTGCTCAATCGCTGGCAACCCCCCAGCAGGCGCACTGAGACGAACCGACACTTTCAGGCGATGTTAACCTGGGAAACCATGGATGCGATAAAAAAAATCGCCGGCTTGCCGTTTATCTTAAAGGGCGTTGCAACGGCGGAAGATGCCAAATTGGCCGTGGAGCATGGAGTCGACGTAATCTACGTCTCGAATCACGGCGGCCGCCAGCTCGACCATGGGCGAGGCACCATCGAAGCGTTGCCGGAAATTATGGAAACAGTGAAAGGCAAGGCGGATGTCGTGCTTGACGGCGGTGTCACCCGTGGCACGGATGTCGTCAAGGCGCTGGCGCTCGGATGCAAGGCGGTCACCATCGGCAAGCTCCAGGGCTGGGGCTTGGGTGCGGGGGGAAAGGACGGGTTGGTGCGCGTGCTTGAATTGCTCGAAGAAGAACTGATCGTCGACATGGCGCTCTTGGGTGTGACACGCGTCGATCAGATCAATGCCAGTTATGTTTGCAGAGCCAATCCCGTGACCTTTGCGCACGAGATGAGCGCGTTTTGCCATATGCCGGGAGGACGGTTGCTCTAGCTCTTGGCGCAAACCATGCGACAAGCTTTGGTTGCGCGAACTCCCATCGTCCCCTGATCGCTAGACTTTCTATCGGTCACGGACTGTATGGATTATCGAGCGCGGCTTGTTTCATCTGGGCGTGGAGATCGACCATCGTCAGCGCGCAGTATTCCATCGAATAGCCGGCGCGGAATTCAACACTGTCTTGTAGCGCGCGCGTTAAAACTGTTCGGTTAAAGGCGCCGTGGCCCATCGCTTCTTCTCCGCCTTCACCCAGCTTGTGAGTGTCCATGTCCGCCTCCTCGTGAGTCGAGAAGTAGATCGCGTCCTGCTTACTGAAGCCGTAATGCGTCGTTAAAGCAGTGAACCATTGACCCGACCACTGCGACAGTGATTCTTCGAAAACATGCAATCCCCACAGCTCGATTATCGACCCGTCGATGAAAATCTTGTGGCAAAAGTCATTGATGGCGCGCGCAGCCGGGAGATAGGGGTCTTCCAAGACTTCTTTTTTGCTGAGACCCATCTTTTCAGCGGTTTGGAGCAGCACCAGAACATGACCCGGAGCGCGCGGCGAGATGAGCTCGTCGGCGATCTTCGCGCAAAAGGGACCGAGGAGATCGAAGTTGCGCACAAAGAAGGGCAGATGCGTATAGTAAGACACCGCATTCAAACCATTGACTTCCAGAGAAAATCGCCCCCAATTCTTGAAAAACTGCCGCATCACAGGAAGCGGTAACTTGCCGTCGCGCAACTGAGTCATGAAGGAGCCCTGGTAAATTTTCTCATGGGCGTACTTGTAGAGCGTCGAATAAAGATAGTCGACGTAGGCCTTAGCTTCCTGCGCGGTTAGTTTTTCTCCAGCCTTCGGTGCCTTCGGCTTATTCACGGTCGACCTCCCAATGATCCTCACTTTTTTCAAGGCGTTATCATCGCGTACTTTTCAAGTCAAGGTAAGTGGGCAATTTGGAATTGCATTACGCCCGCGCTAAGATCAGCGCATGGCAGCGCAACCGAGCAAAGAGTTAGAAACCTTCCCCAACCCTCGGCCGG
>DASXSW010000440.1:0-2743 GCA_036505755.1 Binatia bacterium
CGGCTCGTTATCGGATTTGATCGGCACCGATCTGGTGGTCATTTTCGGCTCCGACCTCGCCAACAACCAGCCGGTGACGACCAAATACATGCACTACGCCAAGAAGGCCGGCACACGCATTCTTGTTGTCAATTCAAGGCGTGAATACGGCCTGGAGCGCTACTGGGGGCCGTCGGTAACAACGGGCGCGCTGTTCGGCACCAAACTCATGGATGAATTTTTTCAAGTGCGGGTCGGCGGCGATATCGCCTTCATCAACGGCGTATTGAAGGCGCTGATCGCATTGGAGCGCATTGATCAGGAGTTTGTCGACAAACATACTGCCGGATTCGCCGAGCTCAAAGCCGCGCTGGAGCAACAATCCTGGGAAATGTTGGAGCAGCGCTCCGGACTCCCGCGCGGCGAAATGCAACAGTTCGCCGTTTTATACGCGCGTGCGCGCACCGCAGTGATCGTCTACAGCATCGGCCTCACGCAACATAAATTCGGCGTCGATAATGTCAAGGCGATTGTCAATCTCGCTCTCTCTCGTGGCATGTTGGGTCGTGAAAAGTGTGGCATCATGCCGATCCGCGGCCATAGCGGAGTGCAAGGAGGAGGCGAGTGCGGCTCGGAGCCCGATAAATTTCCCAGCGGATTTCCGGTCAACGACGACACCGCCCGCCGTTTCTCTAATCTCTGGCATCACCCGGTTCCGTCCAATCCGGGCTTGAAAGTCGTGCAGATGATCGAAGCCGCGCATCGAGGTGAGATCAAATTTCTTTATTCCATCGGCGGAAATCTGTTTGAGGCCATGGCCGACCCGAGATTCATCGCCGACGCATTGGCCAAAGTGCCCTTGCGTGTGCACCAGGATATCGTACTCAACCCCTCGGTGCTGCTCGACCCCGACGACGCCGTGGTTATCCTTCCGGGGCAAACCCGTTACGAGCAACGCAGCGGCGGCACTTCGACGAGCACCGAACGAAGAATTCGCTTCACTCCGGAGATTCCCGGTCATCGCATCGGCGAGACCAAGCCCGATTGGGAAATTCCGGTTCTAATCGGGCGTAAATCGATGCCCACCAATGATAAGCTCTTTCCATTTAACGACACACAAGCCATCCGTGAAGAGATGGCCCGAGTCATACCGATTTACCAAGGCATCGACAAGTTGCACAAAGAAGGCGAGCAGCTCCAATGGGGCGGCCCCTATCTCTACAAAGATGGCTTCACGGCGATGCCCGGCAACCGCGCGCTTTTCAGCGTGCTCGATCCACCGGATCACAGAGCAGAGGGCGGTAAATTTTATCTAGCCACAAGGCTCGGCAAACAGTTCAACAGCATGACCTTCGGCACGACTGATCGCCCTTTGGGAACTGAAAGGCGCGATATCATTTTCATTTCGGCCGAAGACGCCGAGCGATTAGGGTTTGAGGACGGCGCGATGGCGACGCTCCGCTCCGACATTGGCGCCATGAACGGGATCATCCGAATTGCTCCGGTCAAATCCGGCACCCTGCAAGCTTATTGGCCGGAAGCGAACGTGCTTGTTTCGCGCAGAACCGACGCAATCTCAGACGAGCCCGATTACAACGCCGAAGTGTGGCTTGAGAGAACGTAGTCAATACTTCGAACAATCTCGGCGACCATCGAGTACGGCCAATGGGAACATCATGAACGACAAAGAACTCTTTCCCCGCTTTTCCGACGCGGAATACGTGAAGCGCTACAGCGCTATCCGCGATGCGATGAAGAAGGACAGTCTCGACGCGATACTCATTTCCGGTGCGCGCGGCTCCTCCGAACTGCATTATTTGTCGAACTACTTAGCACAATCCCCCTGCTGGCTGCTCTTTCCGCGCGAAGGAGAAGCAACTGTCTTCATCCACTTCTTCAACCACCAGCCTTGCGCCAAGGCACAATCGATCGTCGACGACGTTCGCTGGTACGGACCAACGCCAATGTCCACGTTGGTGGAAGAAATTCGCCGTAAGAATTTGGCTACGAGTAGAATTGGCCTCGTCAGCATGCGCGCCATGGCCTATGGCCACGTGACCGAGCTGCAGCGCCAGTTTCCCGACGCAGAGTTGGTCGAGTTTGGTCCGCAGTTTGGCCGCATCCGGCGAGTGAGGAGCGAAGAAGAACTTGGCTATCTTCGAAAAAGCGGCTATCTAACCGACCTCGCTTGTGAAGCGCTGGAGAAGAACCTCCGCCCAGTTTTGACGGAACACGACGTCCTGTCGATCGTCTACAGCGCCTACATCAAAAACGGCGGCGACCCGGGCATTCACTTCATCGCGTCGACAAACATGGACAGCCCAGACCGTTTCGTTCCGTGGCAGAAGCAAACTTCTAGAGTTCTCGAACAAGGCAGCGTCGTCATAACCGAGCTCACTGTCAGCTACTGGGGCTACTCGACGCAGATCCATCGGCCGTTCGCCATTGCCAAAGAACCATCGCCCATCTACAGAAAGCTCTTCGATGCTGCGTTGGAGTGCTATGAAAATATTCGAAAGATCTGCAGACCGGGCACCACGAGCGAGCAGATCATCGCCGCATCTTCGATCATCGAAGAGAGTGGTTTCACTTCCTACGATAGTGTTTTTCACGGCGAAGCCGGCAAGTCCCCAGAGCTCGGCACCAGATCGGCGGCGCATCCGCTCGAACCGTGGACGCTGCAGGAAAACATGGTCCATGTGATTCAACCTAATCCAATCACGAAGGATTTTACGGCCGGACTTCAGCTCGGTGCCGCGGTAGT
>DASXSW010000441.1:0-3390 GCA_036505755.1 Binatia bacterium
CTCGCTGGCGCTCGCGCCGGTGAAGCCTAGCGACCACGAAACATTGGCCGGTATGCTTTCCGAAGTGGAAGCCATTCCCATGGATATCTTGCGGGCAGCTGTGCCGTGGGACTGGGAGACATTTCCCGAGTACATGGAGTCGATAGGCCGGCGTCTGAGCATCAACGTGGGCACCTTGGTTGGCCACTCGGCAGTGCGGCTTTATGCGATGGGAGAAGCGAGTCAAGAGCGCGCAGCGACAGAGGGTGAGCTCGGGATCATGCGACGAGTCCTGCGCGAAGCCCTGGAGGCGGGCGCTCTCGGATTATCCGTTTCGCGCAACATGAGTCACTTCGACGTGCGGGGCAAGTTGATCCCAGCCGTGTTTGCGCCGGAGGCGGAGATGTTTGCGCTGGCCGAAGTCCTTCAAGAGCTGGGAACGGGAGTCATGCAGAGCGGCGGCGGCGCCGGTCCTGAGCTGAAGCAAGGCCTAATGAGCCGGCTTTCCGAGGCCTCGGGCCGTCCCGTGATGTACAACAGCATTACCCACAGCCTGTACGCCCCGAGCCGGTGGAAACAACACCTGGCGCTTGTAGAGGAGCGCTATAAACAAGGGACCCGAGCGGTGCCGCTTTGCACTCCAAACAGCGCCGTGGTCCTTTTCAATATGAAAAATTCGCAGTTCTTCCGCCAAATGCCCAACTGGTTGAGCATCATGCAGGTTTCGGACGAGGAGAAGCTCCGGATGTACAACGATCCGGCGATCCGCGCGAAGTTGCGCGAGGATCTCGAAGTCCCTGAGAACGGCTTTAACAAGCGTTGGGATATACTCATGGTAGATGAGCCTGCGCTACCTCAAAACCAGGAACTGAAAGGAAAGAACCTTACGGAGATTGCCGCGACGCGGGGTAAGGAGCCCTTAGAGGCATTTCTTGATTTGGCGGTGGAGGAAGAGCTCAATACCGTCTTTGGATTTTGCCATAGAAATACCGATCGTACTTCTGTCGGCGAAATCCTGAACAGTCCCTATACCGTAGTAGGTTTGTCGGACGGCGGCGCGCACGTTCAGTATCATTCCGAAGTCGGCTACAGCACGAGACTTCTGGGTTACTGGGTGCGAGAACAAGCAATAATGTCGCTCGAGCAAGCCGTCCGGCGGCTCACCTTCGATTCCGCTTCGGCTTATGGAATTTACGACCGCGGTTTGTTGCGGCCGGGTTTGGCGGCAGACCTAGTCGTGTTCGATCCGGACACGGTCAGGCCGAGAAGACAAGAAATTGTCCATGACTTTCCGAATAATGGCTGGAGGATGCGCGTACTCGCCGATGGCATTCATTACACGGCCGTCAACGGCGAAGTAGTTTTCGATCACGAACAGCCTAGTGGTGCCATGCCAGGGAAAGTATTGCGCAACGCGCGGTATCTTCACGAGCGGCGCGCCTGATCACAAAGAGTTTTCTATAAACTCGCTTGGTCGGTGATCTTTGGAGTTGCGTCGTGTCCTGACTCAGAAGTTTGCGACACGATCCAAAACGTCATTCCGGGCAACCCCGGATCACAGTCCGGGGGTGGCGCCGATCCGGAATCCAGATGTAGGGTCGGGTTTGAAATCCGCCCCCACTGGATGCCGGTTTTCACCGGCATAACGGCAAAACATCGGATGACTTATTCAACGCATTTTAGTTACACGAAACTAGATCGATAAGTAATAGATTGTGCTCCTCAATCTGCCGACGGTTCAAGAAGGCGGGTTCTAGCTAGCTTTTTCTCGAAGACGGGAACGACTCTCTTAATCGATAAACTCCCGAATCGCATTGTGGACGGCGACTGGGTCACTGACAAAGTAGTGATGTCTTTGGCCGGGCAGAACGACGAACTTCGCATGCGAGATTTCGCGCCTTAGAATTTCCGCGCTGGCGCGGTGCGAAAGGTCGCTGGTCGCGGCATGCTCGTCGTCTCCGATCAGCACCAGGGTGGGAACCCTGATGTCCTTCAAACGCGAGCTCGTGTCATGCTCCTGCCTCGCTATGACGTGGCGTAAGTAACACGGCAACGGGGCAATTCCCGCCATCCGGACTTCGAGAAATTTGTCGACGACGTCTCGATGCGACGCAACATAATCGGGCATAAAGCCGGTTTCGATCGTGTGCTCGCGAACGTATCTTTCAAATCCCTTTTCAATCATACCCTGACAGAGCTTCAACGGAATGCCTTTGGTCTCCGAGAACGACGATCCACTCGAAGCCAGGATGAGCTTGCTCACTTTCCGTGGGTAGTCCAAGGCTAAAGTCTGGACGACTCTTCCGCCGTTGGAATGACCGCAGACGATCGCCTGCTCCGCGCCCAATTCATCAAGAATGGCTGCCGCGTCGGCAGCGAACATCGCGGTTGTGTACTTCATCACCGTCTTGCTCGACCTGCCTGTGCCGCGATAATCGAAAATGATAACCTTGTGGTCGCGGGAAAATTCGGGAACCTGGTAGGCTTTCCAGCACTGCCCATCAACGCCAGTGGCGCTACAAAAGAGAAAGGGCCGTCCTTCGCCATAAACTTCATAGTAAATTTCCGCGTCTCGCAATTTTAGATAAGCCATGTCTTCCTCGCATTCCTTTTTGGCATTGATCTATTTCATGTCGAACGTGCAAACAGTCACCTGGTACTGCGGTCGACGATCTTTTCCAGTTTGATGTCGCCGCTTCCGCCAACAACGACGATCTTTGTTCTCGGTCGCCGGGCCTTTACCGCTCCTCCAATCGATGAGGGCTCACTTTCGGAGCTGCTCGAACCATCCTTCCTTAATGAGTTTCTGCAAAGGAGCGTCGTCCTTATAAAGCTCCGGCTGCAAAAACTCTTTTGCCAAAGTTTTTCGGGACGCCAGGTCGCGGATCACCGTCTCCAGCCCGGCCTGAGGAATCGTTGGAACCGATTTGAAAATTTTGACGTAATGGTCCACGACCGTATCGATAACGTGCTTATCCGACTCCCGGTAGGTCTTCGCATAAACTCGTTTCGCCAGGGGCGGGTTGGTTTTGATGACGTGAATCGCTTCGGTGTATGCCTTTAGAAAGCGCTCGACCGTATTCGGGTTGTTGCGCACAAAGTTTCGGGTACTGGCCACGCACGAGGGAGGATATTTGATAGAGTTCGTTAGATCCAACATTATCGGCCAACCGCGCTCTACAAATGGCAAGGAGTCGCGAAAACTCAGGGTGGCAGCGGCGATTCTCCCCGACTCCAATGCCGTGGCAATCTCAGCCCCGACGCCCAGTTGAAGTATCGTCATGTCCTTCTCCGGGTCCATACCAAGCTGCTTTAGCGCGGTGCGAAGGTAAAAATGAACGCTCGTGCCCAAACGCGTAACGGCGGTTGCCTTCCCCCTAAGCTGCTCCGCTGTTTTAATCTCCGGCCGAG
>DASXSW010000442.1:0-3903 GCA_036505755.1 Binatia bacterium
CTGATGCGCAGAACTGAAGTGCTGTGCAGCAAATGCAATGCGCACTTGGGACATGTGTTCGACGACGGACCGAAGCCGACGAACTTGCGTTACTGCATCAATTCCGCGTCGCTGAAATTCGAAAAGGCAAAATAGGCGTGCGTGGTGAATCAGTCAGCGTTCCAGGACCAAGGCTCGGTCCTCCACTGTCACGGTTGCGGCGCTGATAATCCAAAGGGGCTTCAACTTAAGAGCTTTTGGGACGGCGACGAGGCAGTTGCAACGTGGCACGCACAGCCGCATCACTGCGCCGGTACGGTAAACAATTTGAATGGCGGTATCATCGCCTCACTGATCGACTGCCACAGCCTAAGTCTCGCTATTGCCCACGCATACCGCGCTGAACGTCGGCCCATCGGCAGCGTTCCGCGAATCGGCTATGTGACGGCTAATCTAAACGTCTCCTATCTTCGTCCCACGCCCATTGATGTGCTGATCGAACTGCGCGCGCGCATCACAAAGTTAGAAGGGCGCAAGGCGTGGGTAAGCTGCACAGTGAGCGCGGGCGGCGAAGTGCGCGCGACCGGCGAAGTGTTGGGCGTACGGGTTACGTGGGAATAAATACTTTGTTCAAAACGTTCAATTCGTTCAAACCGTTCAAGCCGTTCTGAAAACATTCTGACGATTTGAACGGAACTGATAGGAAATGGAATACACAACACTCGGGCGAACCGGCTTAAAAGTGAGCGTAGCCGGCCTCGGCTGCGGCGGGCCGAGCCGGCTGGGAATGCGCAATGATCCGCAATCGGCGAGCCATGCGGTGGCGCTGGTCAGACAAGCGATCGAACTGGGCGTCAACTTTCTCGACACCGCGGAAAGCTACGGCACCGAGCCGATCGTCGGCAAAGCAATCGCGGGAATCCCGCGCGAGCGGCTGGTAATATCGACAAAAAAGGCTCTGCCCGGAGCGCGTCATTTCCGCCCTCAAGCTAAAGTCGTCAAAGGTTTGGAGCAGAGCCTCAAGTCGCTCGGCACCGACTACATAGACGTGTATCATCTGCACGGCGTCGAGCCCAAAGATTATGAATTTGCCAAGAACCGGCTCCTGCCGGCGATGCGCCGGCTCAAAGAGCAAGGAAAGATTCGTTTCATCGGCGTCACGGAGGGGTTCGTTGCCGACCCGTCGCACACGGTGCTGCAAGCAGGTCTCAGGGAAAATCTCTGGGACGTCGTGATGGTCGGGTTCAGCCTATTAAACCCATCGGCGCGAAAGACAGTCTTTCCTCTGACGATGAAGACGGATGCCGGCGTGCTCAATATGTTCGCCGTGAGGCGCGGATTGAGCGAGCTAGGGCGATTAGAAGGGATCTGCAAGGAGCTATTAGCAAACGGCGCAATCAAGAAGGGCGCCGTAGATCTAAACGATCCGCTCGGATTTCTCCTCAAGGAAACCGACGCGGCGACGCTGCCGGAAGCAGCGTATCGCTTTTGCCGACATGAGCCAGGCGTAGACGTGGTTTTGACGGGCACCGGCAATCCGGCTCATTTGAAAGAAAACGTCGCGGCGATTCTGAAGCCGCCGTTGCCGAAACCGGCGCTCGAGAAACTGGAAGAGATTTTCGGCGATTTGGATTACCTGACGGGAAACTAGCAGGGCCCTAAAAATCTTCGAGGATGGAAGATAGAGGATGGCGGATAGAGGAGGCACGGAGGCGATCCTCGATCCTCCATTCTCGATCCTCGATTCTGCATTCTCACGCGCTTTGAAACAGTTTCGAGTATTGATCCCATGATGCCGGCGCGACTCGCGCGGTGTTGAGATTTTCCTCGACGTGACTCAATTGTTTCATTCCGACCAGCGCCGTTGTCACCCCCGGCGTCGAGCGGACGAATTGAAGGGCACGCTGACCGTCGGTTTCCATACCTTCAAAAGTCTCGCCGATGATGGACGGGAGATTGCGCGTCAGTTGTCCTTGCAACACGGACGCGCTGCACATGACAGTAACATCGAGCGCTTGCGCCGCTTCGAGTACGGTCAATTCCTTGTCTTCGATTCGCTGATTGGCATTGGACAGCGCCTCGCTCATACCGAGATTGAGCGGCAACTGAATGACTTTGAAATGGTGATTCTTGCCGCCGGCCTTTTCCGCCAAGGCAACCACCTGAGCCAAAGAAAGATAGTCCTTGGCGGAGACTTCATTTCGAAAAGCATTCCAGGTTGCGATCCCGTACATGCGGATCTTTCCGGAGGTAACCGCTTCCTCCATCGTTTCGAAGGCTTTCGAAAGCCGGTTGCCAAATTCTTCGCGCGCGATCGTTCCGAGCTGTGTTTCCGGATTGTGCAAGTAATAAATATCGACGCATTCGACGTCGAGGTTGCGCAGACTGCCGTCAAGTTGATTCAAAAGATACTTCGGAGTCATGCAGTGACATCCGCTGACGATATCCGAGGCGGCCGCGAGGCCCGGCTTGAGGAAGGTTTCTTCGATATAGCTTCGTGCATCCTTTGGCGGCGTGCCGTCATAGGGTATGAAGCCGCCCTTGGTGGCGATCACGATTTCATCCCGGCTGTAACCTTTGGACGCCATCTCCTTCAGAGCGGTGCCGATGGACCGCTCGCTTCTCTGCAGGCGATAGTTGATGGCGCTGTCGATGACGTTGCAGCCGGCTTCGACAGCGCGGACAACCGCTTGGTGGTACGCCTGGTCCGTCGCATCGTCATAATTTCCCAAGTAAGTCCCGATGCCGATGGACGACATCCACAAGTTTTGAGCGTGACGAAAATGTTCCAGCGGAATCTTGCCATCGAAGCGTTTCCGATAGCGAGCGGTGCCTTCCGGCGTCGCGCATCCAGGAAGTCTCATCATGCCCCCTTTCCTCTTCCAGGGCCGAAGAGCAGGCCGTCGAGCCCTAGCGTTCGGCCGGGATTCGCCAGCACGAAAATCGCCAGCGCTACGATAAAAGTTTGCTGTTGCGCTAATGGCGCGCCGCCGCGGGCCATGCCGGGCCCGAGGTAATAATTAATCAACATGAACAACCCAATGGCGGCGGCAAAGCGAGTGAAGATACCTAAAAGCAGGCAAGCGCCTACCGAGATTTCGCCGACCATCACCAGGTAGCCGAACAGTTCACTGTGCGGAGCGACATAGTTCTGCAGGAAACTTTTATACCACGAGTAAAGATCCAACGTCGCAATGTCGCCGATCTGCCGGCCGATCCAATCGCCTTTGGGAAAATCGCGTTGAAATTTTCTGATGCCCTGCTGAAGAAGATAGAATCCGACGTAGATGCGCAGCACAGAGAGATACCAAAGATAGGTTCGTTCCTTGAGATTCATCCCTTGCCTCCGTGCGTCAGGAAACGCGGTTGCTCAAGACAGCGATTGAATCCAGAGCAATGGGGTCGTTATTCGTAATCCCACAGTTGAAGATAGCCTTGATGCTCAAGTGGATCAAGCAAAATTGCTTGTTATGTCGCGCGAGATTTTTATTGACAAACCCGCGGCGCGGGACTAAAAATCGCCCATTTTGCAGCGGCCGTGGTGATAGTCAGTGTCGGCTTTTTTTGGCCGCTTAGCGGTGAGCACAACGGGAGGAACCGGATGCGACGTTGGCAACCACTCTTTCTAATTACGCTCATGCTCTTAGGGCTAGTGAGCGCTCATGCCCAAAGCCCCCTCGGCGGGCTTAAGGCGGAAATCACTGCCGTGGTGATTGCTGCGAACCGCCGGCCCGTGGTCACGTTCAATGTGCGCGATATCAGGGGCAAGCCGATTGATCTCGACGAACTCGATCCTAATAGCGTGAAATTTACCATCGCCGCGCAGAAAGTCGGGAAAAGCGGCGAGAGCGATTACCAAAATTACATCCTGACAAAAGTCATTGGCAGGGAATATGTTTACAAGGGAGAAACCAGAAAGCCGGC
>DASXSW010000443.1:0-5793 GCA_036505755.1 Binatia bacterium
AAGGAGTCTAATAAGCGATGGAAAACCGCCGCTACGACTATTCACCGATAATTCGCCGGCCAAAAATTGAATGGCCCGACCATGGTCGGATCGCGCTCTGGGTGGCGTCGAATATCGAGTATTTTCACTTCGACATGCCGATCCGCGGCTCGGGCAGCAGTCACACGCCCGATGTTCCCGGTTACACTCTGCGCGATTACGGCTCCCGCGTCGGCGTGTTCCGCATCATGGACGTCCTCGACAAATACGGCATTCGCGCCAGCGTACTGTTAAACGCGGAAGTGTGCGAGCAGCACCCGCCGATCATCGAGGAAGGCGACAAACGCAAGTGGGAATGGCTCGGCCACGGCATGACCAACAGTACCTCGATGCTCGATTATCCGCCTCAAGAGGAGCTTTCCATCATTCGCAAAGTCAAAGAGATTATCACAAAGGCGACGGGAAAAGCGCCGAAAGGCTGGCTCGGCCCGGGATTGGGCGAGACATTTAATACGCCGGATCATCTGGCTGCGGAAGGATTCGAGTACGTTTGCGATTGGGGCAATGACGAGCAGCCGACGCCGATGCGGGTCAAGAGCGGTCGAATGCTAGTTGTGCCTTACGAGTTGGGCGTGAATGATATTCGGGTGTTCATTCGCGAGAGCCACACACCGGAGCAGTACTATCGAATGGTCTGTGATCATTTCGACACGCTTTACAAAGATAGCGAATCCGGCGGGCGCGTACTCTGTCTGCCGCTGCATCCGTTTGTCATTGGCATGCCGTTTCGGATCAAATATCTCGACAAGGCGCTTGAGTACATTTGCGCGCATGACGGTGTGTGGCGCACGACCGGCTGGGAAATCGCCGATTGGTACTATAAGCACTATTACAAGGAGCCGGGGAGGTTTGAGGGGTAGAAGATCGAGGATGGAGCATCGAGGATAGAAGATAGAAATTGGAGTTCTGGAGTAATGGAGTGCTGGAGTGTTGGAGTAATGGGTTCTGAGACAGAGAATTTGTATTCAGTCCGAAACCCAACACTCCATCATTCCAATACTCCAGTACTCCATTCGGTGTTGAAACAAGCCAGACGGCATACTGCGAGCGCCGTGCTCTATCGGCGCAACAATGGCAACCGTGTGATCGATATCGTCGAACTGGACGAAAGGCAATTAATTTGGCGCGCACGGGCTTTCTATGCCGATGACCAGAAACAACATATCAGGACGAATCGTGCCGGCCGATTACTTTTCACTCACTTCCGCGGTCAGCGAAACAGTCGAGCGGACGTCAACAGTTCCCGGCTCGACGGGTGTCGGCGCCTGCGCGGCGAGCGCTTCACCTCTGGCAGCCATCGCTTGGCGATAGATCGGTTGAATCGTTCGTTCGCCTTCATTTATTGCGGCGATGCGCAGAATCTTGAGTCCGAGTGAAGCGGCGACTGCTTCAGCTTTAGACTTTGCCTTAGCCGATGCTTGACGCAGCGCTTCGAGCTGCGCGCCTTGTTCATCTTTGAGCGTAAATACCAGGCGGTTCACATTGTTGGCGCCGGCCTGCATGGCGCCATCGATTAAGCGACCGACGAGATCCAACGTGTTGGTTTTAATCCGCACCGTATTGCTGGCGGTGTAGCCGACGATCTCGGGTTTTCCTCCTTGAGGATAGCGATAATTGGGAGTGAGTGAGTAGCCGCTGGTCTTGACCTCGTCGCTTTTGCCCAAAAGCTTCTTGACTTCCGTGAGAACACGGCTTAATCGTTCGGCATTTTCTTTCGACGCTTCCGGGGCACTACGGGCTTGGGTAACGACGCCGATATCGATTTGGGCTTGGTCGGGTTCGGCGGAGATCATCGCTTCGCCGTTCACGGTGATGGATGGGACTCTCGGTCGGCGTTTGTCTTGTTGGGATTGAGCCGTCGACGTTAATAAAAGAAAAATGCCAATGATGAGCAATAGTTTTTTCATAATAAATCCCTTTTTAGAAAGGATCATGCATAAAAAGGCTACTCCAAATTTACTTAGGCCGCTAGCCTTGACGCCCTACTTCGATTTGGTGAAAACTTAGACGTGCCTGATATGAAAACGTTCACCCTTGCGATTCTCCTTTTGCTCATTACTGGCTGTTCGACCCAGCAATACAAACTTTACTGGCGCGCCAAAGACTTCGCTCTCGACCGCAGTCCGATGGTCGGCCTCCGAGGCCGCGATGAGCAGATTGTTTGGACGATTCCAACCAGGACGATTCAGGAAATGACGCTTGTGCACCTGCGCATTAGCCGCGCGGCAAATATCCAAAGCGACCTTTATATTGTCGAAGGAGACGATCCAAACGCGTTTGCGACTTTTGTCAATGGCCAAAGGGTGATCGGTATCAATCTTGGCATGGTAAAATTGATCAACGGTGACGTCAATCAGTATGCAGCATTGATCGGGCATGAAGCAGCCCATTGGGCAAAGGGTCACGTCGATGCGGGGCAGACCCGCACAAACACGCTCAACGCTCTCGGCACATTGGTCGGCGTTGGTTTGAGCGCGGCAGGAGTACCGGCGGCTGGATTGATTACCGGCGTTGGCGTTGATCTTATCGACTCGTCTTACAACCGCGATCAAGAACGGGAAGCGGACGCACAAAGCGTTGACTATCTGCTTCTAAGTAATTACGACCCGCGGGGAGCGATCACGCTGCACGAAAAATTCTTACATATGGATCGTGGATTGCGCTTGCCATTTCTATCGAGTCATCCGAGCAACGAGGAGCGCATGCAAAATCTCAAGACGCTGATCGAAGCGAAAAGGGCGGCGCAATAATCCAGTGACATGATCTATAGCCCATAAAGAAATCAGCCGCCTTCTTCATCGTCATGCCGGCATAGGCCGGCATCCAGGTTGTAATTCCTGGATTCCGGGTCGCGCTCGCTATTGCCAGCTTGCCCGGAATGACGTTCGAGTTATTGCGCGTTCCTCGCGGACACCACAACTACCGTTTGTGCTCAACACGGCATGAATGGTTGAATTGCGCGCGCAGCCGAATTCCTGCTACACCGTGAATGTGGAAACGGCGGCGCGGGTTCAGCACGGCATCAAAGGACAACGCATCTTCTACGGCTGGTACATTGTCGGCGTCGGGTTTCTCGCTAACGTCGCTTCTTCGTTCGCCCTTGCCAGCACGCTCAGCATTTTTCTCAAACCACTGACCGCGGAGCTCGGCATCTCACGCGGCGTGTTTTCTTTGCTCCGCTCCGGCGAAGGCATCATTGGAGCTTGTCTCGCTCCGCTCGTCGGCACGCTGGTAGACCGTTACGGCGGGCGCTGGTTGATGGCGATCGGCGCGGCGATTGTCGGAGTAGGCTATTTTTTTCTCGGATACATCGAGAGTTTTGGGCAATTTGCGGCGATTCGTCTGACGCTCGTCACTTTCGGCGATGCTTTGATGGGGTCTATGGTCGCCAACGTCGTCATTGTCCAATGGTTTGCGCGGCGGCGCGGGCGTGCACTGGCGTTGTCCAGTATGGGCGTCGGCTTCGCCAAGGTTTGTATGCCGATCGTGGTCGCATGGCTCCTCGTGTCGCTGGGCTGGCGCCAAACCTGGGTCGTGTTCGGCATTCTAACGATAGCGTTGCTGGTTTTCCCAGCACTGCTCATCGTACGGAGGTCGCCCGAGGAAATGGGCCTATGTCCCGATGGCGCAGCAGAGCCCCTCGTGGGCAGCGCTGCGCCAGGGCGAAATAAGAACAAAACGAGCGAATTACTGTCTCATGATTCCGATGTCTGGTCGCGCGCGGAAGCTGTGCACAGCAGTGCATTCTGGTTGCTAGTGATTACATTTGGGATCTCCAGCATCGGCGTGACCGGTCTCAATTTGCACGTTTACTCCTACGTTACCGATCTCGGTCATTCCCCCGTTGTTGCCGCGAGCGTCATGAGTGTGATTGCGTCCATGCAGCTCGCATCGCCGTTGGCATGGGGACTTTTTGCCGAGCGCATCGACGTTCGCTTCGTCGCGATGCTGCGCTTCGTCGTTCAAGGAGTCGGTTTGGGCTTGGCGATTTCCACCGGCAATTTCTTTTGCCTGTATGCCGGATTTTTTCTCTACGGCATCGGGCTCGGCGGCAATATGGTTTTGCCGGATATTCTTTGGGCGAACTATTTCGGTCGCCGCTCGCTCGGAAAAGTGCGCGGCATGGGTTTATTGATTTCCCAGGTGCTAGCCGCCGTCGGACCGCCGTTTTTCGGTTTTCTCTTCGACGTCACCGGCGGCTACGGGTTGTCGTTCGCAATCTTTGGCGTGGCGCTGATGACCTCGGCTGGATTGAGTCTCATGTTGCGGCCGCCGAGAAGGCGATCGGCCTAGTTGGAGTGTTGGAGTACTGGAGTGGTGGAGTGATGGGGTTCGGATAGATCTCCCAATACTCCAACATTCCATCACTCCAGTTTGTCTGGTCTTGTCCCGGATCGCGCGTCTCTGATAGTAAGAAGTCAAATTCACCCAGAAAGGATTCCGTTATGATCATAGACATTCATAACCATATCGTTGCCGGTGAGCAGCTCCAAACCTTTCAAGCCGGGCTGATCAATAGCGCGGGATTTCATCGCCCCGGTGGCACCGTGGTCACGGAGAAACATATTCAAGAAGCAAAATGGCGTGGTCACAAGCATTCGGAAGTTTTGAATGAAGTCGGTACGGACTTCGCTTTTATCTCGCCGCGACCGTACACGATGATGCACTCCGCGAAACCGGAGAAAATCGTGCATTGGTACTGCCAGGCGGTGAACGACGCCTTGGCATTGCAGGTCAAGATGGAACCGAAAAAATTTCGCGCCATCGGCGGTTTGCCGCAGAACGCCGGAGTCTCGGTGACGAATACCTTCGACGAGATCGATCGCTGCATCAACGACCTGGGCTTCGTCGGCATCATGATCAATCCGGATCCGGGCGAAGGCGATGGTCAGACGCCGGCGATGGGTCAGGAGTACTGGTATCCACTTTACGAAAAGATGGTGAAGATGGACATCCCTGGACTCGTCCACGGCGCGAGCTGCAAAAACCCGCGCGAGTCGTTTCACGGCCACTTCATCACCGAGGAGAGCATCGCGATCCTGTCGCTGGTGGATTCCAAGGTGTTTCAAGATTTTCCCAAGCTAAAATTGATTATCTCTCACGGCGGTGGATCGGTGCCCTATCAAGTCGGCCGCTGGCGCTCGCAATTACGCGGCCCCAACGATACGGAGAACTTCGATCAGAGACTGAAGCAGCTTTACTTCGACAGCGCGCTCTACAACGTTGAGTCTCTGAAGTTGCTGTTTCGCATCTGCGGCCCCGAACGTTGCCTCTTCGGCACCGAGCGCCCCGGCGCCGGTTCGAAAACCGACCCGCGCACCGGAAAATGGTACGACGACGTGCGGCCGAATATCGAAAGCATCCCGTGGCTTACGATGGAAGACAAGGAGAAAATTTTCCATAAGAACGCGGAGCAGGTATTCACGAGGTTTAAGCAGTAGCGAAAATCATTGGAGTGCTGGAGTAGTGGAGTAATGGAGTATTGGGTTTTGACAGTCCCATCACTCCACCATTCCAATACTGCATCACTCCAATTCCCTACGCCCCCGACTCTGTGCCACTTTAGTTGAAAACTTCGCCGATTGCGTTCACCTTCGTCTGACGATGAACAGGACTCCCGCGCTCGAGCTGCGCGACGTCTCTTATTCCGCTAGCGGTAAGACGATTCTTTATACAGTCAATTGGACCGTCCAGCCCGGAGAACATTGGGCCATTCTAGGTCCGAACGGTTCCGGTAAAACGACGCTGCTGAAA
>DASXSW010000444.1:0-2674 GCA_036505755.1 Binatia bacterium
GGTAAAACGGGACAAAGTCACATTTCTTTGCTCGCCGTCGCTGGCCGCTTTTCCCGCGTGGGCGGAGCAACTCATCGCCGAGAGCACGGGCAAAGATCGCAAGGGGATCGTGCCGGTGGCCAATGAAAACTTGGCTGCTCCCGAAAGATATGGCAACGATCGTTTCTTCGTTTACTTGAGATTCGAAGGAGATGAAAATCACGCACTCGATCGCCAAGTAGCGGCGCTGGAAACCAACGGCCATCCGGTGGCGCACCTCGACCTGAGCGATAAGCATGACCTTGGTCAGGAGTTCCTCCGCTGGGAATTTGCCGTGGCGGCAGCCAGCGCGGCGATCGGTATTCATCCGTTGAATCAGCCCGATGTGCAGTTGGCGAAAGATTTGGCCAAAAAGGCGATGGAATCGGCGGGCGGCAAGGGTGGAAAAAAACCTCGAGAGGAGATTGCCGCCGACGCTGGCGATGCTTTACGCAAGGCCGTGGCATCGTGGCTGGCCAAGAAAAAAGCGCGCGACTACGTCGCCGTGCAAGCGTATATCGATCCGTCGGCAGACCACACAGAAAGACTCAAGGGAATTTGCGCACTGATTCAAGAGCGGCTGGGCGTGGCGACCACTCTGGGTTTTGGCCCGCGCTTCCTCCATTCGGCGGGACAGCTTCATAAGGGAGGACCCAACTCGGTGCTGGTGCTGCAGATCGTCGATCGACCTGCCGATAACCTCGCTGTGCCGGAGACCAACTATACCTTTGACGCCCTGATCAAGGCGCAGGCATTGGGCGACTTCACGGCGCTGAAGCAAAGGCGCCGGCGCGTACTCAGAATCGATATCGGCAACGACACGACGGGCGGATTGAATCTATTGGCTGAGGCTTTGCGCCCATAATGCATTCTCCACGGAAGGAGAAACAGCAATGGAACTCGGAATAGTCGGGCTTGGCCGAATGGGCGCCAACATGACCGAACGACTCGTCCTCGGCGGCCATCGGCTGATCACTTTTGACCGCAACCCTGAGGCGATTCAACGGGTTGTCGATAAGGGCGCGCTGGGCGCGCACTCGCTTGCCGACTTCATCAAACAGCTTTCACTGCCGCGCGCCATCTGGCTGATGGTTCCCTCGGGCGACCCGGTAGATCAAACGATCGAGCAGCTGTTGCCGAATCTTTCCAAAGGCGACATTCTCATTGACGGCGGCAATTCTAATTACAAAGATTCCATCCGGCGCGCGGAAAAGCTCAAGCCGCACGGCATGCACTTCGTCGACGCCGGTACGAGTGGCGGCATTTGGGGGCTGAAAAACGGCTACTGCCTGATGGTCGGTGGCGAAAAAGAAATCGTCGACCGGCTCGAACCGATTTTCACAACCTTGGCGCCGCCGGACGGTTACCTCCACGTCGGTCCCAACGGCGCCGGTCATTTCGTCAAGATGATTCACAACGGTATGGAGTACGGCATGCTGCAAGCGTACGGCGAGGGATTTGAGTTGCTCAAAGCCTCACAGTTCAAACTCGATCTGGGCAAAATCTCGCACCTGTGGAATCAAGGCAGCGTGGTGCGCTCTTGGCTCTTAGAACTGGCGGAAAGCGCGTTTCAGCAGGATCCAGAGCTTGCCTCGATCAAGGGCTATGTCGAAGACTCCGGGGAAGGCCGTTGGACGGTCGAAGAAGCGATCGAAAAGAGCGTGCCGGTGCCGGTGCTGATGCTTTCCCTATTTGCCCGCTTTGCTTCGCGCCAAGAAGATTCGTTCTCGGCCAAAGTGATCGCC
This sequence comes from Binatia bacterium, assembly GCA_036505755.1. Taxonomy (GTDB): domain Bacteria; phylum Desulfobacterota; class Binatia; order UBA9968; family UBA9968; genus DP-20. The sequence continues at coordinate 1,764 of DASXSW010000444.1, forward strand.
GCGCTGCGCAATGAATTCGGCGGCCACGCGGTTAAGAAAGGATAATCGCTCATGGCCAGCGATCCGCATGAATATCTTGGAGACGGACTTGGGTCGGCGAAGAAACCGCATGCCTGCGTACTGGTGATTTTCGGCGCGTCGGGCGATCTCACCAAACGGAAGCTCATTCCGGCGCTTTATAATCTCGCACTCGAAAAGCGCTTGCCCGAACGCTTCGCCGTGGTCGGCTACGCGCGCACTGACATGACCGATGAGTCGTTCCGCGACAAGATGCGCGAAGCGGTCAAAGAGTTTTCGCGCACCGGGTTGAAGGATGACGTATGGCAGCAGTTCGCCAACACGCTTTACTACGTTCGCGGCGACTACGGGGATCACGATGGTTTTCGGAAGTTAAAAGAGTTCGTCGAAGGGTTCGACCGTGGCAGCCGGGTGCTGCCGGCGCGGGTTTTCTATCTTGCCACACCGCCGGACGCCTATGAAAAATTGATCGAATGCATTGCCGGCGCAGGCTTGGCACCTAGAGAGACCGACGGCGAGTCGCGCGCTCGGGTGGTGATCGAAAAGCCGTTCGGCACTGACTTGCAAACTGCGCGCGAGCTCAATCGCCGAATTCACGAATTCGTGGATGAGCGGCAAATTTACCGGATCGATCACTACCTCGGCAAAGAAACCGTGCAGAACATCATGGTCTTCCGTTTCGCCAACGCGGTGTTCGAGCCGATCTGGAACCGGCGCTATGTCGACCACGTGCAAATCACCGCCGCTGAGACCGTCGGCGTGGAAAACCGCGGCGGCTATTACGAGCAAGCCGGCGTGGTGCGCGACATGTTTCAAAACCATTTGCTGCAACTTCTCTGCATGACGGCGATGGAGCCGCCGGTAGGTCTCGATGCCGACTCGGTGCGCGATGA
>DASXSW010000445.1:0-3667 GCA_036505755.1 Binatia bacterium
CTTTCGAAGTACGGCATAGAAGGCGAGCTCATTTATATTCCGGCGGTGGCGGCCACGCAGGCGCTGATCGCGGGCGAAATTCAGCTGGCTCAAGTCACGGGAGTCTCTACTTCCGGGGCTATCTTGGCAGGGGCCGACGTAAGAATCGTAGCCAGCTCGCTCAACCGGCTCGTCGGCTCGATTTACGTTCGACCGGAAATAAAGACAGCGGAGGATCTCAAAGGGAAAAAAATTGGGATATCAAGGTTCGGCGCGTTAAGCGAAACGGGAGTTGGGATTTTTCTCGAGCGCTTCGGCCTCAAGCGCGGCACGGACGTGGCCATCATCCAGTTGGGCGGTCTGCCCGAGATCGTCACGGCGATGGAAAAGGGGGCCATCGAAGCGGGCTTTGCCTCACCTCCCAATTCGAGTCGGGCTAAACGACTCGGCATGAGAGAGCTGTTCGATATCGACACGCTCGGTATAGAGCTGCAGCAGACTTGTATCACGGTTACCACCAAGTACCTGCGCGAGCACCGGCCGGTCGTCAAGTCCTTCGTCCAGGCTTACGCAGAGGGGCTTCATCGTTTTGTCACCGACCGGGATTTTTCCGTTCGGGTCATGAAAAAGTATTTGCGAGTGGACGAAAAAGAAATGCTGGACGACGCTTATACTTTTTACTCTAAAAGAGTCCAAAAAATTCCGTATCCGACGCTTAAGGGTATAAAGTTTATTTTAGACAGCCTGGCTGAAACGCAGCCCCGGGCAAGGAACGTGGCACCCGAGAGTTTTGTCGATCTGTCGGTGTTGCAAGAAATCGAACAGAGCGGGTTTTTCAAGCAACTGTGGAAAAACTAGCTGTGCTGTTCCAGATGTTGGTTGTGGAGGCACTTAAAGACGGAAGCTCTATTATATGAGGAGACTATTTGGGGTTTTGCTCGCTAGCTTAGTTCTGCAGCCGTCAGTCCATGCGGCTGATAAGATCCGGATTGGTATTCCGGACTTCACCGCTCAATTTGGCTCTTTGCCCTTGGGACAGAAGAGGGGCTTTCTTAAAGAGGAAGATCTTCAGGGCGAGGTCATCCGCATGAATGCCACTGTCGGCCTGGCGGCGTTAGCCATCGGAGAGATCGATTATTATACGGTGATCGGCCCTGGAGTTGCTGCAGCGATCCAGGGAGTCCCGATTAAGATCGTTGCTTGCTACGTGCCCAGCGCTCCCTTCGCCCTCATCGCCCGCCCCGAGTTCAAATCCGTTCAGGAACTTAAGGGGAAGACAATCGGGCTCAACACCTTCGGCGGCAATATTGAGGTCGTAGCGAGGCTGATATTCAAACATTTTGGACTCGACCCGGAGAAGGAAATAAAGTTTCTTGCACTAGGCGTTAGCGAACGCCGCTTTGCGGCGATGAAGCAGGGGCTGGCCGCTGCGACCTTGGGCACTCCGCCATTGGATTTTTTCGGCCAGAAGATGGGGTTTGTCGTCCTTACGCGAGCCCATGAACTTTTCAGTTATCCCGCTAGCGGTGTCCTAGCCAGCGTGAAGAAGATCAAAGAAAGGCCGGATGAAGTTAAGCGAGTGATCAAAGCGGGCATCAAGGCCAACCGCTATTTTCGTCAGAATCGAGAAGGCACAATTCAAGTCATGATGGAGTGGATGAAAATTGATAAAGAGACGGCTACGGCGACCTACGACAGCGCCTTGAAAGCCTTTAGCGATGACGGCAGCCTGCCCGAAGATGGATTCCGTATTCTGATTGAAGAGACCAAGAAGCAGGCCAAAGTGAGCCGCGAAATTTCTCTGACCGACGTCGCGGAGCTCTCGATTCTCAGGGAAGCGCAACGAGAATTGGGAATCAAGAAATGACGGAACTGAACTACAAACGACATGGACAAAACAGGGAGGTCTTATGAGACTCTGGATAATTTTACTCGTCATCTTAACCGCATCAACGTGGTCTGGTGACGCCTTCAACGCAGAAAAGACCACTTATCCTCCGCCCCGGTTCCCGTCCTACGTGAAGCCGCCAAAATCGATCGACGATGTCCTGCCTTATGCCCGCGCGGCGGTGCGCCAGACCGGTGGCCGGACTCCGCTTGGACTGGTGGAGAAGGGAACCGTGCTGATCGTGACGGAAGCAACCGCGGAAGAGATGGTGCTGCAGGCGATCAGGCGCGCTTATGAGGAGCGCGGAGTCAAGGTTCAAATTGTTCCTGACTATGAGCTCGTTGGGATCAGCAAGGAGGAGGCGCGCAAAGCCAGGGAGGCTACGCGCGATTTCACTTCCGAGCAAGGTTATATGGAAGCCGAACGTTGGATCAGCAGGCAGTTTGCCGATCCGGAAATCCCAAAAAAATGGCTGAAGGAGAGGAGACCGGACCTGTATAAGGCACTATTCGAAAAAAAAGACGCTCATGTTACACCGCAGATCAAAGCTACGGTCGACAAGCTTACGCGCAAGGGTCTTTCGGACGGCCTGATCAAATATCTGGACAAACACCCCGAAGTCAATGCCGTTTTCTTCCAGCGCGGCGGGCGCACGGCGGCGAGCCGAACGATGGGCGAGCACAGCAAGAAATTTTTCGGCAATTTTATTTTTGACAACCGCTGGGAGCTCATGAACAAGGCCGCGACTTTCCCCGGCGACGTCTGGCGACTCGCGGAAGAGCGAATCATTGAACCTCTAGCATGGGTCGACCGTGTGCACGTCACCGATCCGGAAGGAACCAACTTTACGTTCGACGTCGATGAAAAGCAGGCTCAAGCGTGGGCCAAAGGAGGATACCAACAGGGACATCTCTATATGTTTCCCCACCAGGCGACCGGACGGTTCCCTTACTCAACGGTGGACTACCCGGCCTTCATGAAAGAATACAATCCGCGCTTTCTGCTCAAGGTTAACGGGGTTTTTGCCGGCACGACGAATCACACTGGATCTTATCCGAGAATCGAGGTCCGTTTGAAAGACGGCTACGTGGCGGAGGTAAAGGGCGGAGGAATCTATGGTGAAGTGTGGCGCGAGTTTCTCAAGTACCCCAAGATCAACGACGTTACGTATCCCTATCACGATCAACCCGGGTATTGGTGGATCTATGAAGCCGGGCTGGGGACCAATCCCAAGTTTTTCAAGCGGCCGGACGAAGCTATGGAAGGGACAAATTCCTCGGAGCGGAACAACGCCGGGGTGATTCATTGGGGATTCGGCTTGCGTCTACATCATGGGCCGGACAAACCGCTGGAATCGAAAGAGTGGATGGACTTCGCCGCGCAGCATGCGCTGCCCAACGATCATTGGTGGCATGTTCACAACACGCTGCCGACCTATCGGATTCGCATCCGAGGCACGAAAAATACCTGGCTCACAGTGATCGACAAGGGAGAGATAACCGCCTACAGGGCGCCGGAGGTCCGCGCCCTCGCATCGCGTTATGGCGATCCAAGGGATCTCCTCGCCGACGATTGGTCGCCGCATCTACCGGGAATCAATGCGCCCGGGAGCTATGAGGATTATGCGAAGGATCCGTGGAAAACTCAGGTTATGGTGATGAAAAAGATCGAGTCTTCGAGCTATGAGTATTTTTATCCGGCGTTGAAAAAAAAGTGATCCGGGTTCGTTGGTTAGCCGGCTAAAACTCGACGGGATCGATACGCAGGTGTCATCCTGAGCAAAGCGAAGGATCTCTCAGA
>DASXSW010000446.1:0-1596 GCA_036505755.1 Binatia bacterium
GACAATTCGTTTTTCAACCAATTCACAATTGTCGGCAGTGTTTGCGGCGTCTGGCCCATGTGACCACCGGGAAAGACACGGGCGGATTTGGGCGTGCCGTGTTCCAGCAGAATATAGAGATCGTCGATAGGGGTTTGCAAATCATCCTTGCCGTTAACGATCAGCATAGGACAGGAGGATTTATCCAACCAGCCCTGCTCTTTGAGCGAGAGCGCCGACCAGGGTTTCATCAGCTCCTCGAGATTGTTCACGCCGAAAGCCGAACAGCGCGCTATGTCGTGGTCCATGAGATAACTATCCGCATTGGTCGACTCGTGCAGCCAATCCTCTTGGAAAAAATAATGAACGCCACCGCCCCAGACGATGGCGGCGCGCAAGCGGTTCGCTTCAACGTAGGCCATCTTCGCCGCCCAGTAACCACCGAAGCTGCGGCCCATAATCGCGATCCGTTTCGGATCGACGTCGGGCCGATTTTCCAGATAATCGATGACGGCGGTGTAAAGCGCGTCCGCCGTCGGCGACGCTTTGATCGGGGATTCGCCCACCCCCGGCATGTCCATGGCACAAGTTCCCATGCCCGACTCTTGCAGCGCCTCGTCGTACTCGAAACTCTCGGCCTTGAAGGAGTCGATGCCGCCGAAGTTGATCACGACTGAATGTTTTTTGCCGTCTTGCGGAATTCGCAGATAAACCGGAACGCTTTTGCTTCGGAAGGGAACACTTACACGCTGCAACGCCGGCACGAAATAGCGGCCGGCTTTCTCGTACATCTCCAGGCTTTTGCGGAAGCATTCCTGTTTATCGGTCGTATGCGGCACGGGATAGCGTCCGGTCGCGTAATAAGTATAGGCTTGCACGTAGGCTTCGCGCGCTTCTTGGAATTTGCCCGCCTGCTCAAACTTGGCGCCCGCTTCTTCGTAGGGTAGAGCGACACGTGACCATTCTTTAGCCCAAAGCTCGGGGTCTTTGCTCGTCAGATTCGCGAGCACCGACTCGACATCTTCGCGCTTCGCCCGCCGGAAGATGTTGCGCTTGCCGGTGCGCTCGCGAACCATCGCTTTGATTTCATCTAAATTTTTAACGCGGCCCATGAATACCTCCTGTGGAATCGTTCAAGTGGTTCAAAACGTTCAAGGCTTTTTAGTTGAAACGTTGTTGAGCCGTCGTCTACTCTACCTTGACATTAACTTCAAGCTAAAAGTAATATCGGTAGTGGTTCATTTTCAATCCATCATGACTCTTAAAATCGAGAAAGATTCCTCGCTTTGCTCGGAATGACAAGTACATAAGCCATGTGTCATCTCGAACAAAGTGAGAGATCTTTCCCAAACTGAACCACTACCGTAATATCCGCCAGCTTTTGGATTTCGTTCATCGAATCAGGAGGCAACCATGAAGCGCGCGGGGCTATTTCTTCTCGTTGGCGTGCTGATTCTCAGCGGATTTGTCTCGGCGACCTCGGCGCAGACACCAAAACGGGGCGGCACGCTGACGATCGGTTTCAAAGAAGAGCCGGATCGCCTCGATGCGCGTTATCCCGGCCGGCGATTTCTCTTGTTCCCGGAAGTTTACGAGAGTCTGGCCGTGTTCGGTAAA
>DASXSW010000447.1:0-2782 GCA_036505755.1 Binatia bacterium
CGCATTGTGTAGTTCTTTCAGCATGGGTCGAGTGATCGCGTTGAGGGCTTCAGGGCGATTCAACGTGATCAGCACGCCGCCGCGCTGCTTCTCGAAAAGGATCTCTTTGTAATCAGGCATGAAAACTCCTCAGTCGAAAACTGGAGTAATGGAATGATGGAGTAATGGAGTGTTGGGTGGGTCGGATGTGGCCCAATACTCCAACACTCCACCACTCCAATACTCCAGTTTTTCGTTCATTTTTCGTACAGCGACTTGATAAAACCGCTCGCCTCGACTTCGCGCACCAAACTTTCGTCGAGGAATTGTTTGGGGTCGGCCCCCTTGGCCTTTGGTTCTTCGCCGGCAACGAAGTCGAGGGTGGTCTCGACGGCTTTGGGCGTGGCGTAGGGAACTTGGTTGTAAAACTTATCGGCTAAAAGATTGTAGGAAAGCTCGAGATATTTGACGTCTCTTTCCTGGGCGGATTGGATGCGCAGCTTCTTTTGCATGATCTGTATGCTGTCCTTCTTGTTTTTTCGGAAATAGGCGAGGCCTTCGCAGAGCGCTTTGACGACGCGCAGGGCCTGGTCGCGGTTACGCTTAATGTAGCTTCGCGTGCTGTCGACGGAGTTTTGCAAATAATAAATCTCCATGTCCACCGGATCGGCCAGGACGCGGTAGCCTCGCTCTTCCGCGAGAAAGAACGTCGGGATCGTGAATACCGCGCCGTCGACTACGCCTTTTTCGAAACTTGCGAACATCGCAGGCGACGAGCCGAGCTGAAGCATCTTGATCTCATCCGTGCGCATGCCCCATTTGCGCAAGAACAGTTGCAACACCCAGTGGGACGCGGAACCAAAGCGAGTGATCGCGATGGTCTTACCCTTGAGATCGGCGGGGGTTTTAATCTCCGGCCGCACCATTAGCCGCTGCAATCCGGTTTTCATCGGTGAAGCGACGAGCACGCCATCGGCGCCTCTGAGGTCGGCACGAATGACCGCATCGCCGCCGCCGACCGAAAATTGAATCTCGCCCGAGATCAGCGAGCTCACCACGCGAGCGGCGCCGCCGCCGATGATGATCACTTCAGCATCGATACCGTGTTTCTTGAAAAGTCCTTTTTCTTCGGCGACCCAGATACTGCCGGAGGTTGCGCTGACCGAGCTGAGACCGAGCCTGACTCGGTCTTGCGCACGAACGGTGGGCACGACAAGTGCGATGAGAATGATGACGAACCAAAAACTTATGCTACGCCACTGCTGCGGCATTGATGACCTCCGCCAAACCTGCGCTAAAAGAAACTATCGCGAAACTATGCGAAAGGCATACTCGGCGTCAAGCGATTTGGCTTTTCCGGCGACGATCTACTTCCAAAGATTGTCGAGGAAACCGCTCTGTTTCAGCTCTGCCACATAACTATTGTCGAAGTACGCGCTGGTCGGTGTCGTCTGTGCGGATTTTGCGTCGATCATGTTGACCTGAACCATGCGTTGAACCATCGACTGCATCGTGGTCTCCGGCACGAAAGGTTCGCGAACGAAAGTTTCCGTGACATAAAGATAACTCTGGCGCAGGAGATCCCCATCGGTGATACCGAGATATTTCGAAATCACCCGCTTGGTAGACTCTTCATTGGTCAGCGCGTGTTTGGTCGCTTCGAGCGTAACTTTGATCAGGCGTACGATAACGTCGCGATGGCTCACCGCGAATGATTTCCGCGCGACGATGCCTTGGGTCAGAAAGCCAGTGCCCATTGCGCGTAGGTCTTTCGGCGAGATCAACTCGCGAAAGCCTTCCTTCACCAAACGAAAGTTGTGCGGTGGCGAGAACACGGCGCCGTCGATTGCTCCACGGGATAGTCCCGCAACGGCTTCCGGGAAACCGCCCATTTGGAGGACGTTTACATCCTTGATGCTGTGGCGCTCAATGATTGTCCTCAGCGCAAAATCGGTAACCGAGCCGAAGCGAGTAATGCCGATTTTCTTTCCTTGCAGGTTGCGAAGATCGCGAATATCGGCACGCACCAGGAGCGATTGGGTAAAATAAGGCGCCATGGCGGCGACTTGAATGATGTCACCGCCGCGCAACACGTTGGTAACGACCGCTGGACCGCCAAAGCCGGCGACGTTGGCGGAGCCGGAAAGCATCGACTGGACGATCACCGCGGATGCGCCGACGTACACCATATCGACATCGAGACCGTTCTTTTCGAACAGCCGCGTTTCTTTGGCAACGACCCAAGGCAAGCTGTTAAGTCCAAGCGGGCCGTAAGGGAAGGGCAGCTTGGTGAGTTCTTGAGATAATCCGCCAGCCGGCAACAGCGCGATGATAGAAACAACGGTGGACAGGGATTGCATCATTGCCGACCGGAGTACCAAAATCGGTTTCATGATTGTGGCCCTCTCGCACGAGATCTGTGATTTGTAGTCAATGCTAGCTCTGCCATATCGCCGCAGCGCGTTCACAGTCAAGAAATCTCTGCATCTGCTTGCCAACAGCATTCACTTCAACTATGCATCAACGGAGTAAGGAGAAGTGACATGCCAACGGTGAAAGTGAACGACGTTGAAATCTACTACGAAGAACATGGCAAGGGCCGCCCGATGGTCTTTCTGAGCGAAACCGCCTGCGACGGTGAAGTCTGGAAGATCTACCAGGTCGAAGAATTTTCCCAGGACCACCGCGTGATTATTCACGACTATCGCGGCACCGGCCAGTCGGGCAAGCCGTCGATCGACTACACCACCAGAATGTTTGCCGAGGACGTAGTGGCATTGTTGGATCATCTTGACGCTGAAGA
>DASXSW010000448.1:0-5690 GCA_036505755.1 Binatia bacterium
TGAAAGCAAAGGCCACGTCGTGTTTTGGGATCCGGTGGCGGGCCAATATGACGCCGACGGCGTCGAGCCCGCCCTCTTCGGTATTCGGCCGTTGAAGAAAAAAAACGGCAAGGAAATTTCCTGCAAGCCGGTCTTCGAGCGATTGGGCGAAATCGCCTCCGCCTACGCGCCGGAAAAGTCCGAAAGGATCACTTGGGTGGCAGCCGACAAAGTATGGCAAACCGCCCTGCTGCTGGCGCATAACCGGCCCGTCAACATGTATATGTGGAACGGTATCGGCCAGCACACCAACGCCACCCAGACGAGTCGCGCCATTGCGTCTCTTTACGCGTTGCTCGGCGATTTCGACCGGCAAGGCGGCAATGTGATTTTTCCCAAGGTGCCGCTCAACGACGTCGACGGCAAGGAATTCTTGCCGAAGGAGATCGCAGCGCTGCGCATCGGGCGCGAGCGTAAGCCCCTCGGGCCCCCGGCCTCGCCCGGCAATTGCGCCGCCTATGACATCTATACTGCGATCCTGGAGGAGCGCCCCTATCCGATCAAGGCGCTTTTGAATTTCGGCTCCAACACGGTCATGTCTTCCGGCGACTCGCGCGCCGGACGCAAGGCGCTCTGCGCTTTGGAATTCGGCGTCGCCGTGGAACTGTTCATGACGCCGACGGCGGAACTCTGCGACTATGTCTTGCCCGCCACCAGTTTCCTGGAAATGGCCACCCTCGCCACCAGCTTCGAGCACCGCGCAGAGGCCAAGACTCATCTTCAATATCGTACCGCTGTGGTGGAGCCCCTCGCCGAACGGCGCTCGGATACCTGGATCATTTTCCAATTGGCCGAGCGGCTCGGTCTCGGCGATCAGTTTTGGCACGGTGACATCGAGAGTGGCTATGCCCATGAGCTTGCGCCGTCGGGAATTACGCTGGAGCAGCTGAAAAATTCTCCTGGAGGAATTTCCAGACCTGCCGCGCCGATCTACGAAAAGCACGCGAAAGTAAATAAGGACGGCTCGCCGCGCGGATTTGCCACGCCGACAAAAAAAGTCGAGCTTTACTGCCACAGGTTTGCCGCCCACGGCTACCCGCCGCTGCCGGAATATGCCGAGCCAGCCGTGAGCCCGATCAGTAAGCCGGAGATCGCCGCCGATTTCCCGCTAGTGCTGACCAACGCCAAGTTCACTACGTATGTGCATAGCCAGCAGCGCGCGCTGCCGAGCCTGCGCAAGGCGTCGCCGGAACCGAGCGCGGACATTCATCCCGAAACGGCTGTGCGCTACGGTGTGAAAAACAAGCAATGGATGATCGTCGAAAGTCCACGCGGCGCGATTAAAGTCAAAGCCCACGTCACGACCAACATCATACCCGACGTCGTATGTTGCCAGCATGGTTGGTGGCAAGATTGTAAGGAATTGGATTTGTCCGGTTATAATCCCTACGAATTCAGCGGCGCCAACCCCGCTATGCTCATCGGCACCGATCTCGCCGATCCGGTGAGCGGCTCGCTACCACACCGTTCCTATCTTTGCCGCGTGAAGCCTGCAGAGTAAAATCGACCTCGCCTAGGATTTGACCTTTTGCAGGTCGGTGTTCAGATCCGTCAGAATGGATTCGAGCGCTTGGCTCCAGCCTTTGATCAAAGCTTCCGGCGACCGGCCGCTAAGCGGGACTGTCTTTATGTAACGCTTTTGCATGACGATACCAGAATTGGCGGTATCTTCGTTGTGCAAGAAGAATTCGATCTCCAGAACCGCCGCCGGTTGATTGAGATTGCGAAAGTCGCCGTAAAGCGCATTGACCGAGCCTTCCAGAACGTAATTCGGTTGCAGCTGGGTCGCGGGCCCGACGACGTACTTGAAAGCCGGCGATGCAGCGAGGCCTTTACGTACCTCTTCGCTGATCATCGTGTCGGGTGAAGTCAGAAATTGGTTGTAGAAATCGGACTCGTATCCTGCATCCGAAGTGCGGTAAACGAAGCTTTTATCGGCGTATCGCGGCGAGATTCGCAAGGTGGAAATCAGCAGAGTTTGATTGCCGTCGGCGTTCGACGGCTGGGCACTGTCGCCGACGTCGATGACGAAATAGCGCTTCTCGGGGTAGCTGCGCTCCAGATTGACGCAACCGGAGAAAATTAGGATCAGCAGCAAAAGACCGCGCCCAACTCGCCTGTAGAATAGGTTCATTTTTGCATGACCTTGGACGGCGGCGGCGGCGCGCCGAAGAGAACTTGGGAGGGATATTTCTTGGAATTGTCAGTAATCTCTTTCATGTTGTCTGAGATGCCGCGAAGATTTTCCATGGTCTTTTCGATTTCCCGCTGTTGGCTGGCGACCAGGCGATTCAAGCGCTGCAGCGTTTGACGCAATTGCGTGCTCGTCTCGGGCAGATCGCTTGAAACCGAATCCAACCGCTTGACCATTCGATTTAGGCTCTCGGCGACTTGCGGCAGATCCGTGAGCATCTGGTTAACCGGCTTTTCGGCGCGCTCGACAAGCTGTCGCGCCCGGCCCGCAGTTACAGAAGCGTCTGCCATTGCGGATTTGAGGTCCGGGCTGCTCACCAGCGTATTCACGTGCTTGTTGGTCTCTCGCAGTTCGCTCAAGAGGGCGTTGGCCTGCGTCCCGATTTTATCCAGCTGGGCACTATCTGCGAGCTTCGTCATGGCCGCCAGTGACTTCTCGATACTGCTTGAGAGCTCAGCAAGATTGAGGTCGCCAAAATTTTGCAAAATGCGCTCTACCGCTTCACTCAGTTGAGTGATCCGGCTTCTCGTCGAGGGGATGTACGGATAATAAGGTTTCCAGTCTATTTCCAATGGCGGGTTGCGCTCCGGATCGAGATAATCCGCCTCCAGATAGGCGACTCCGGTCAATCCTTGCGGCGCCAGTCGAATGCGAAATCCGCGATCGAGCTCGTTTTTGAGCGCCGGACTATTAGGATCGTTGACGGGGAATTGAAACATATTGGACGATATGGCCACGCGCACCAGGACGTACTGACGCCGGGTTGAATATTCCGCGCTGGTCAATGTAATTTGTTCGACCCTGCCTACCGGCACGCCGCGAAATTTTACCGGCGAGCCGACGTCCAATCCCTGGACGGATTCGTCGATATACGTTTCGATCAGACTCCTTTTCTGAAATATTGCGCCCGCGCCGAGCACGACCACGCCAATGACGCCGATGACGACCGCGCTGATGACAAAGACTCCGATCTTGAAGTAACTCAGTTTTTCCATGATATGAGAAGGTAAGTTATCCGGTCACAGCGCGGCATGTGAGCCTATTTTTCCGCCGGCGCTTGCCTGGTGAAGAACTGGCGAACGCGAGGGTCATCGCTGTGATCTCGCAGCTCCTGGGGAGTCCCAATGGCGATAATCCCCTTGTCTTGTTTATCTAACATAATTACGCGATCCGCAATCGTGAAGATGCTTGGCAGCTCATGGGTAACCACGACAAACGTGATCTTCAAACCACGCTTAAGATTCAAAACCAGCTCATCCAATTCGGCGGAGGTGATGGGATCCAAACCGGCGGACAACTCGTCAAGAAAGAGCAGCCGCGGGTCGAGCGCCATGGCCCGGGCAATGGCGCCTCGCTTCTGCATGCCGCCGCTGAGCTCCGACGGCATGCGGTTCGCTGCCCCTTCCAAACCCACGCGATGAAGCTTCATCGTGGCGATCAAACGAATCGCGTCGGGCGGCAGCTCGGTAAACTCTTCCAAAGGAAGAGAAATGTTTTCGAGCAGCGTCATCGATCCGAAAAGGGCACCGCTCTGATACATCACGCCGAACTTTCTCAGAATTTGCCGGCGCGTCTCGCCTTGCGCCGCGGTAATGTCTTCACCATCGATCAGGATCCGGCCCGACGCGGGCTTGTAGAGACCGATCATGTGTTTGAGCAGAGTGCTCTTGCCGGAGCCCGATCCGCCAAGGATACAGAACACCTCACCGGCGTAGACTTCAAATTCGAGATGGTCCAGGACAACTTGTCCGTCATACGCCGCGGTAAGGTTCTCGACCTGGATAATCGCCTCCTGTTTCTTCGACTCGACGGCCATCTAAACTCCCAGATAATAATAAACCACCGAGAAGATTCCATCGGTGATCGCAATCAGAATGATGCCGCTTACCACGGCGCTGGTAGTCGATTCCCCAACCGCGGTTGCGCCGGTTTTCGTTTGCAAGCCACGCAAGCACCCGATGCCGGCAACGAGAATACCGAAAACAAACGCTTTTAAGAGGCCCCCGACCAGCGAGCCGTAGGTCACCGCGTACTGCACTTGGTGAAAATAAGTGACCAACGGAAATCCCAATGAAAGCATCACCACAGCCCCGCCTATCAAACCTATCAGATCCGCAAAGACCGTCAGGAGAGGTGTCATGCAAACGGCGGCGACCACTCGCGTTACGATCAAAAAACGCACCGGGTCGAGTCCCATGGTTTTGAGCGCATCGATTTCCTCGCGGACCTTCATAGTGCCGAGCTCGGCAGCGAAGGCAGAGCCTGAGCGGCCGGCCAAAATAATCGCCGTCATCAACGGACCTAATTCGCGCAATATCGAGAGCCCGATCAGATTGGCGATAAAAAGCTGCGCGCCGAATTGACGCAGCGGAATGGCGGCCTGGAAGGCCATAATCAATCCCATCAGGAAACTGATGAGGGCCACGATGGGCAAAGCGTTGACACCCGCTACTTCCGCGACTCGTACAGCATCCCGCCAGCGCACGCTGCGCGGATGGACTACAGCTCCGACAAGCCCCACGCTCAGTTCGCCGACAAAGCTCACGAGAATCTGGATGTCACGCCACACATCAACGGTAGCTTCGCCAATTTCTTCGGCGAGCCCCCGAGGGCGCGGACGATCACTGGTTGCTTCGGTTGGGAGATCGGCGCCTTCATCATTGAGCAACTCGGCGAACTCGGGTCGAAGCCCGTCGATTTGCAAATTTCCCCCTGCTTTGCTTTGCAGCTGGCGGAGGTGAACCATCAAGGCGATCCCTGCGCCATCGCAGTAGTTGATGCCCGACGCATTAACGATGACGCTTTTCGCCTTTGCTCCTGCGACGGCCGTTGTGGCACGGCGCCATATCCTACCTGTGGTGGTCGCGTCGAGACGACCGGTGATAGTTAACCTAAGTACACCGTCCTGCGGCCCTTCCGAGCGCAGGTCGACTGCCGTGTGAGCGGGTAGAGCCATCTGTCAGAGTGGATCGAGCTAATCCTATTATGCTTGGTCTCCCGACGCGGTCAACCCAATGCCACGGTACGTTTTCGTGCGGCACGCACCCCACCCAGCAGCGCCATCGCGGCGCCGATGAGAATCGCGCTCCAACCAAAACAAATCGCGCCTCCGTTGCACGAGCGATGAGTGGCGCGATATAAGAAATCGTAAGTACATTAAATACCAAGGAGATCGTCCATGGCTCAAAAAGGCTTAAGCCACATCGCCCTCAAAGCCCGCGATTTAAAACAAACCGAGGACTTCTACACGAGTATTTTGGGGCTCAAGGTCGCCTTCCGCCATCCACCAAATATGCTTTTTCTAACGACGCCTGGTAGCGATGATCTGTTGAATTTCGTAAAAAGCGGCGCCCGCATATCGGGGTCCCAAGGTTTGGAACACGTCGGATTCCGGGTAACGGCTGCGCAGCTTAAGCAGCTTGAAAAGAACCTAAAAGAGCGCCGCGTAAAAATCGAC
>DASXSW010000449.1:0-3666 GCA_036505755.1 Binatia bacterium
GGTGGCGAAGCTATTGGACGACTCGCCGGTGCTCCCGATCGGATTTACGCCTCGCTTCTTCACGCAGCGCGACTATGTGAAGGGCTTTGTCACTAATTCGGGGGGCGACTTTCAACCCTGGGGCGGCGGCTTGAGCCGCGCTTGGATAGATAAGTAGTAGCATCCTTGATCTTCGTTAGGATCACCATCGCTGACAGCGACGATTTAGAAACTTCGTGACCTTCGTGCTCTTCGTGGTGATAAACTTTGTGACCACGAAGGCCACGAAGCACACGAAGCAAGAAGTGCAAAGGACGCCACTTTCCTCATGCTCGCCCGCTATATCGCGCAGCGCATTTGGCAGCTTATTCCGGTGCTCATCCTGGTGAGCATCGCGGTTTTTCTCATCGTTCGCATTATTCCGGGCGATCCGGTGCTGGTGATGCTCGGGATCGATCCTGAGGAACGCGTGCGCATCAGCGAGGAACAATACCAGGCCCTCCAGCACCAATTAGGCTTTGACCGCCCCATTTATGTTCAGTACTTCAACTGGTTAACCAATATCGTTCAGGGAGATTTGGGGTTATCGCTGCGCTCGCGCCGACCGATTTTCGAGGTTATCTTGGAGCGCTATCCGGCGACGATTTATTTGGCAGTGACCGCATTGCTGACGGGTCTGGCCATCGCTATCCCTGCCGGAGTCATCGCCGCGATCCGGCAGAACACGAGCGCCGATTACGCCGCCATGGGCTTTGCCCTGTGGGGCATCGCCATGCCTAACTTCTGGCTCGCGCTCATGCTGATCGTCTTGTTCAGCCTGAAACTTGGCTGGCTTCCTTCGATCGGATACGCGAGTCCTCTTGACGATCCGTTGCGTTTCCTCCAGCACACTTGCCTACCTGCCATCGTGATGGGAACGGACCTCGCAGCGCCTCTGACAAGATATATACGCGCCGAAATGTTGGAGCAGCTCAAACAAGACTATGTGCGCACAGCGTGGGCCAAGGGCATGCCTTCCCGCAGGGTCATCGTCAAGCACGCTTTGAAAAATTCTCTGATTGCCGCGGTTACGGTGGTGGGCCTGCAAACCGCTCGGCTTCTAGGAGGCTCGACAATTGTTGAGACCGTATTCTCATGGCCTGGAGTCGGCAAGCTGTTGATCGAAGGAATTTACTCGCGGGACTATCCGATTGTACAAGGAAGCGTTCTTATCATTGCGGTCACTTATGTGTTCATCAATCTATTCGTGGACATCGTCTACAAGTGGTTGGATCCTCGCATCAAGCTCGAATAGAGAGCCTTAGGATGAAACAAGAAACGTTACCAAGACCTTGGACCGCCGCCGATACAGCGAACTCGTATTTCTCACGATTCCTCGGTGCGTGCCAGGTTATCGCCCGCAATCGGTTGGCGTTGCTCGGCGTCGTGATCGTTGGGACCTGGCTCTTAACGGCTTTGCTCGCTCCCTATATCGCCACTCATGATGCGTACGAGATCAACATCGCCAATCGCCTCAAGGGACCAAGCGCCGACCATTGGTTAGGGACCGACTCTCTCGGCCGAGATACATTTAGCCGCCTCGTGTTTGGCGCGCGCACGGCATTTCAGGTGGCCATCGGCGCAGTCTTTTTGGGGGCTGTCTTCGGCATTCCGATCGGAGCCATCGCCGGCTTCACCGGTCGTTGGGTCGATGCCATATTGATGCGCTTCATGGACGCAATCATCGCGTTTCCCGGTAGGCTTTTGGCAATCGCTCTGGTGGCCTCACTTGGAGGGGGGCTTTTTTCCCTCTACGTCGCCCTTGGTGTCAACTCGATCCCGTCCTACGCGCGGATCGTTCGAGGCGTCGTGTTATCGCAAAAAGAAAAAGAATACGTCGAGGCGGCGCGCATGACGGGCGAGTCCAGTTTGACGATCCTTTTTTTCCAGGTGCTGCCGAATTGCTTGTCGCCGCTCCTGGTTCGTCTCAGCCTTGATTTTGGCCACGCGATTCTCGCTGAGTCTTCCCTAAGTTTCCTAGGGCTCGGGCTGCCTCCGCCTACGGCTAGCTGGGGCCTGATGCTCAAAGAGGTGACACCTTTTCTTCAGCTCCAACCGATGGCCGCTTTTTTTCCGGGAATGACCATCTCGCTCATCATTTTAGGGTTTAACCTGCTCGGCGACGGACTCCGCGATGTTTTCGATCCCCGCCAGTACCAGCGGTAGGGAACTTTCACCACGAAGGACACGAAGAGCACGAAGAAAGAGTATTAGCCGCAAAGAACGCAAAGGGGCGCAAAGAACATCGGAGAAATAAAACCCTTCGTGTCCTTCGTGATCTTCGTGGTGAATAGAAACAACGGCATAAACGCCGGACACAAGCGCGCAATATTGAAATGGCTACCCCTCTACTTGAGGTCAGAAACCTTTCAGTCAATTTTAATCTCAAGCGCGGCACGCTGCCGGCAGTCCAAGACCTGTCTTTTTCCATTGGAGAGCGCGAAACTTTAGGGATTGTGGGAGAGACGGGGTGCGGCAAGAGCGTGACTTCCCTTTCGATTTTGCGCCTCATCCCTTCGCCGCCCGGCGAGATTATCGGAGGCGAGATTTTTTTTGAGGGTGAAGACCTGCTCAGAAAAACAGACCGGGAAATGGAAAAAATCCGCGGGCGAGAAATTTCGATGATCTTTCAGGAACCCATGACGTCCCTCAACCCGTCGCTCTCCGTCGGCGAGCAAATCGGCGAATGTTATCGAGTCCACATGGGATATTCGAAAAAAGTCGCGCGTGGGCATACTGAGCATGTTCTGAATTTAGTGCGTTTGCCTTCTCCGAAAACTCTGGCTGATCGGTATCCCCATGAGTTGAGCGGAGGAATGAGACAGAGGGTGATGATTGCGATGGCGCTCGCTTGTCAACCCAAGCTCCTGATTGCCGATGAGCCCACGACCGCTTTGGATGTAACCATTCAAGCGCAGATTTTAGAGCTTCTCAAAGAGCTTCAAGAGAGACTCAACATGGCGCTGATGTTCATTTCTCACAATCTCGGCGTGGTCGCGCGACTCTGCGACCGGATCGGCGTGATGTATGCTGGATCGATGGTCGAGCTGGGTGAAAAAAAATCTCTATTCACGCGCCCGCAGCACCCCTACACCATCGCCTTGCTCGAGGCGATTCCACGGCCCGAGCTGCGCCACGGTTTCTTAAAAGCGATTCCAGGGACAGTTTGCAATCTCTTCGAGCCGCCACCGGGTTGCAAGTTTCACCCGCGCTGCTCCAAAGCTCGGGAGATCTGCAAAACGGAGCCGCCGCGGCTGGAAGAAAAATTCGCCAAGAGTTTCGCCGCTTGTTACTTTCCTGGTGCTGACTAAGAAGTGTAAATAGTTCACCACGAAGAACACGAAGTGCACGAAGGAAGAAAAGAATGCAGGGGCGCGATTCACGATTCATCGCGCCCTCAGAAGGTTTCGAAAACAACATATAGGGGCACGGCGGCCGTGCCCCTATGAATCACTTCGTGTCCTTCGTGCGCTTCGTGGTGAAAGACTCATTGAATACTGAACTGAAATGCCGATTCTCGAAGTCAACGGTCTAACTAAACATTTTGACGTAAGCGGCGGAGTGATGAGCCGATTGCTCGCGGGCAGCAAAATGCTCAAAGCCGTGGACCAAATCTCATTTTCGGTTCCGGAGGGAAAGACTTTTGGC
>DASXSW010000450.1:0-3861 GCA_036505755.1 Binatia bacterium
GATCTGAAATTGCCGCCGCCGAATAAATGTATATTGCGCTTTTTTGTCGCCATCATTTCGTCGAGATTCTTTACGTCCATTGCAATCCTCCTCGGATGAAATGGTTGATTCTAGCTCAGCAGTCTCGCGCTCGGCAAGCGCAGCGCGCCTTGACAGCCGAATGGTGCTGCAATATGTCGAGAAGGAGTAAGATCCATTCGCCGGGGAGACTGCAAGAATGCTCAAACTCAACGAAGCGCAGGCCGAAGAATTTATCGCCGAGCTGGCCGCGAAGTGCGACAAACGCTGGAAGGAAACCGTCGATCGGACGCGGTTCATGAACGAATTGCGCGAAGGCAAGCTCAAAAAAGAAACCCTCCAGCTCTTCTACAAGAACTGGGGCTCGTTTGTTCCGGTAATTAACTCGGTTTACATGTCGGCATTCTATCGGCATCTTTGGTTCTTCGTAAAGAATGTCGACCTGATGGAAGTCTACACGCAAAAAGTCCTCGATGAATTCGGCCATCCCTGTCCGCCCGGTCATATTCAAATTCTGATCAGCACTGGCAACGCTTTGGGCCTAAGCAAAGAAGACGTTTTGCTCTCGCCGATGTTACCCGCATGCCGCGCCCTGCCCGATTTTCATCGCACCTTGCTCAACGATGGACAGATTCAGGAATACTGGTTCTCGGTTCTCTGGGAGCACCCGTTCGGCAACTCATGTCTGGATTTCTTTAAAGCGTTGACGATGCACTACGGCCTCACCGCTGCTGAGGCGAGTTATTTTTCCAAACATCACGAAGCCGATACGATGGACCATCTCGACCGCAAAGCCCATGGCGCAGTGACGCGAACCGTCTTGGTTCGCTTACTGCAAGAAGGCGTCAACGAGCGCCCCGGCTATGCGGCCGAATATTGCGCCGTCACGCCGGCGGATTTGAATAAAATGTTCATGGACGGTTGCTATCATGCGACGCACTAGTCGAAATACCGACCGAGCGAGCCGACAACAAACAGGAACGTAACATTCCGATCCCCTCGCCCATGAAATGGGAGAGGGCGAGGGTGAAGGCTCCGGAGCATAGAAACCACCCTTACATCTATCCTCTCCATCCAAGGAGGGCGAGGAAGTCAAATCGGACAAATTTTCGCTTGAGCCACCAAAATGCCTTTCTCCGATCTGCGATCCTTTATCGACGGCGCCGCGCGTATCGGCGAGCTTAAAAAAATCGACGGCGCCCACTGGAATCTGGAAATCGGCTGCTTGACGGAGCTAATGGCCGAGCAAGATGGCCCATTGCTGCTCTTCGATAATATCATCGATTACCCAAAAGGATTTCGTATCGCGACCAACGTCCTCGCTACCGCGCGGCGATTTGCCCTAGCTCTAGGTCTGCCAACGGATGTGCCCAAGTTGGACATCCTCAAAGCCTGGCGCAATAAGACTCGCGATCTAAAACCCTACATGCCCGTGGAAGTTCCGTTCGGGCCAATTGCCGAGAATACTCTTGAAGACGAAGGCGTCGATTTGGCCATTTTTCCCACGCCGAAATGGCACGAGCACGACGGCGGCCGCTATATTGGCACGGGCGACATGGTCGTGACCAAAGACCCGGATAGCGGCTGGGTCAATGTCGGTACCTATCGTTCTTGCGTCGTTGGCAAAGATCGCGTGACGTTGTGGATCATCGAGCACAAACACGGCAAGCAGATCGCGCGCAAATACTGGCAAGCGGGACGCGCTTGTCCCGTCGCCATCGTGCTCGGCTGCGAACCCGCCACGTGGCTGGCAGCGCCGTCCGCCGCAAAAGCCGGCGTCAGCGAATACGAATACGCCGGCGCGCTTCGCGGCGCGCCGTTGGAAGTCATGCGCGCGCCGTTCACCGGCCTTCCGGTACCGGCCAGCGCGGAGATCGTCGTTGAAGGTGAGATGCCGTCACCCGAAGAAGAAACTCACCCTGAGGGGCCGTTCGGCGAGTGGCCGGGATACTACACCCACAGCGGTAATGAGTGCGTGGTACGCGTCAAACGGATTCTCCATCGGAACGATCCAATTCTTCTCGGCAACCCACCACTGCTGCCGATCACGGAACGTTACGGCATTCCACTTTTTGCCGCGCGCATCTGGGATCACTTGGAGCAATCGGGCGTCTCGGATGTTCAAGGGGTATGGTGCCACTGCCACACCTTGATGGTTGTGGTTTCCCTCAAACAACGCCATGCCGGACAGGCGATGCATGCGCTCACGGCGATCGCGGGCATGCAAACCGGCGCAAGCATGTATCGTTACTACATCGCCGTGGATGACGACATCGATCCCGTGGATTTGAAGCAAGTGATCTGGGCGATGTGCACGCGCGTGGATCCCGCAGAATCGGTTCAGATCTTAAAATCCTGGACTTCCGACCTCGATCCGCGCTTGCCACCGGAGAAGCGTGAGAAAGGTGACTTCACGATGAGCCGGATGCTGATCGACGCCTGCAAACCGTTTCACTGGCGCGATCGTTTTGCCCTCGCCAATAAATTTAGCACCGAGAAGCGCGAAGAGATTTGGGAAAAGTGGGCGACAAAACTTCAGCTCAAATGAACTCATGAGTTGACGTCTGCAGTCACATTCAATAAGTACAGATTTAAAGGAGGATCACATCATGGACAAAGTAAACTTTCCCTATCGCTCGGATAGCCACCTGCCGTTTCTACACGTGGTGCACGACTCGGGCTCGTGGGCGAAACACGGCCTGGATGTCAATTATGATTACGAGATCACTTCTGAGGATTCGCACAAGAATGTTGCCAACGGCACCGTCGAATTCGTCGGCGGCAATCATTTATCGCCCTATATCCTGCGTCCCGCGGGCGACAAATGGGTCTATCTCGGCCAAACCGTCAGTCTCTTGAATCACCGCCTCGTGGTGCGAGCCGATTCAGGCATCAATCGGCTTTCCGATCTCAAGGGCAAGAAAGTTGCGACCAAGGGGAAGCATCCCGGCCTTAACACCTGGCTCTTCATCAAACAGGCGGGTTTGC
This sequence comes from Binatia bacterium, assembly GCA_036505755.1. Lineage (GTDB taxonomy): Bacteria > Desulfobacterota > Binatia > UBA9968 > UBA9968 > DP-20. The sequence goes on from DASXSW010000450.1 coordinate 3,007, forward strand.
TGAACGACTGCCAGTTAGAAAAAGCCAAGGGTGAGAAATTTCACTGGGAAGCTGTGCGCGACGGTGAAGCCGACGCGGCGTTCGTCACGCCTCCCGCGGACATTCTGTCAAAACGTGCGGGGCTCAAAGTCATCGACGTGCCGTACTTGCCAATGGTGTGGTTCACGACGGTTTCCAGTGGTCTGCCGTTCGTCGAAAAGCACCCGGACATCATCGACAAATTTTTGCGCGGTATCTGCGAAGGGATCGCCTACTTCAAAACCCACCGGGCTGAGTCGATCAAAATTATCAAGGAAAAATACAAAGCCGAAGGCGACCTCGATGACGAGACCGCAACCCATCTTTACGATGATCTGAAGATGATCTTACAAGCGAAGCCCTACGCGACGATTCCGGCGATTGCCAACGTCTACGAGATTTCGATCGAACAAAACAAGGCCGCGGAAAAGACCGATCCGATGGCGCTATGGGATTTCCACTATCTCAGACGCATCGACGATAGCGGGTTCATCGACAATCTGTACAGAACCTAAACAGATGTGCTTCGACAAACTCGACGTGAGCGGAAAGTCGCTTCGGAGAATTTTCCGTTCGCCCTGAGCTTGTCGAAGGGTAAAGTTCGTTAGCGACAAACCAATCGAAGAATAGTCGATGACCAACGTGACGCCCAAACTTGGCGTGAAGCTGACTACAAGCGAAGCTAGGGCTTACATCGACGAGGTTAACAAGAAAGTCATTCAGCGCTGGAAAGAGCGGGTTACGCAGGGCCCCTTCATGAGCAAATTTCTCGAAGGGACCTTGCCGATGTCGGCGATCAAACTGTTCTTCAAAAACTGGGGTAACTTCACTGTCGAG